>NZ_JBLZFX010000009.1:0-102191 GCF_050753345.1 Alkalinema pantanalense CENA528
CTGTTGGGTGTAGCTCATACTGGCTGGCCAGTTCCGCTACGGTTTTATCTCCTCGCACTGCTGCTAAGGCTACTTTGGCTTTGAAGTCGGCATTGTACTGTTTGCGTTTATTGCCCATGAAATACTCCTATCACAGTTTGAGTTTTCAGAGCTTAACGACCTGTCCAGTTTTTGGGGTCCACCGCAGAGATCGATACTGTATGGATGTTCGACAACCACGGTAGATTCTACCGTTATACCTTGAAATCTGAAATCTCCACGAAAAACTCCTTCTGAAATAGTCTGAAACTGCCCATGAGCGAGGGTGAACTGGAATCCATTTTGTTCAATAATTGTCTTTGCGCCTTGAATAAATCCTAGAGAACGGCATCCTGGTGTAACGGTTGTACTGTATGTTCCAGAAATTTTCTGGAATCGCCGCTGATTTATTGCTTTCGCATAAATCCCTAATCGTTCCTCAAAGGCAGAAATATAATCATCTTTATGGGATGCATCAATGGTGAAAGGTTCGCCATCGATCGCAGTCACAAAAGTATTATTTCTCGCAACAGCTCTTGTTTGCAGTAAATTCTGCCTAACACCGAGGTAACCTGATGCCAGAGCCTCAGGAGGAGCTTTCAGAGCCTGCTCAAGGGTTACTTGTCTTAATGTACTTCTAGCTGTGGAGGCTAAATTTATAGAACATAAAAAAAAGATTGAAATAGTACAAAGAGTGATCAAACTTAAGTTTTGAGAGTTTATTCTTTTCATATTTCTGCCATTCTCTAGAACTAGGATTCCATAACCCACATTCCGCAGGTCAGGATCAGCAATAGCATAGTTTTCTTGTACCATCCGGTCAATGGAGTCAAGTACAGACCAACTACACTTTGTGCAGTACATTCATATGTACTCAAACACTATAGGTAGTATGTGCAGAATATCGGTGCATTACGTAAAGGCCAGCTAACGACCCCGTTCACCCGACGCTAGTAAGCTCTCGAACTCAATGAAGAGACTCTGTATGGTCGGTGTGCAATGGACTGTTGGGCGGCTGACTCTCACCACTAGACCTACACATGGTGCTCGATCAGTCCCGATGCACCGCTGTCACCACCCCTGACGCACGCTTCCGAATCAGCAGGATGCTGACTGCCAAGAACCAAAGCAACGGGGGGAAATTGGCTGCTATGGCCGGCCCCAATCCACCGGCGGTGTAGAAGCTTACCGGTTCGAGCGGCCCCCAGTACATTGCCGGGACAGACACCACGCACAACACCGTGGCGGCATAAGCAAGCCACCCCGTCCATCGCGGCAGTATCCCGGTGGCGAGTGTCGCATACCCTGCCACAGCCAGGAACAACCCGGTCATCACGAAGGTAATGGAGCCGTTGTAGAGCAGGAGATAGCCCATGGTGAGCGCTCTAACCACCGAAGGATCGGCGCTGCCCCCAAGCGTATCTAGGGCAGCGCCTCCTTCAAGGCCGTTTGCAACCAAAGTAACGCCCAACCACACCGCCATGCTAGTAAGGCTCAATGTACCAACCCATTCGTACTCCGCGTCTGTCCGGCGAATAAGCTCGCGAAAGCCGACGGCGAAGACCATCAAGGTGACGTAAAGGCCAAGTCCGAGCAGAATGCGGGTGAAGACGACGTTCCGGATCGAGAACAGCGCTTCGGCGGTGGCCGCGCCGTCGTAAAGTAAGGTCGAAGGCTGCGCCACGTACAACGGGAAAATGGCGAGCCAGATACAGACAGATGCAAGCCCAAAGGCACCCGTCATGCGCCACATCTTTGGATCGTTCATGAATGTCCTCCTAAAAGTTCCTCGATGCTATGTCACTCAACTAGTGTATCTATATGGATCTGAGCGGATAACTACCCGAATGTGGCTGTTATTCCACTCACTCCATACAAATCCGGGATAACAACATTATCCAGATTGAGGCGGATAATTCCAGTTTGGGTACATTCAACATCCGATCGCTGACTCATTCAATCAGCCAACTAGTGGGAAATCGTCAGACTAGCGATCGCGCTGCCAAATCAACTGCATTGATGATTAGCGCCGATACATTGGATTCACCAAAATCGTCTGAGCCAAAACTATTCGATCGCCCAAATGTCAAAAAAATAACCATCCCTACCTCCAATTCGGAAATAAGGGATGGCATCCTGATCATTCATTATCTTGCGCAAGGTTCTATGGCAAAGCGATCGCTCCAAGAACCCGATTCACAAAACCAATCGTTAATCTACTTCTTCGGAGCAGCGGGTTGGCTATTGGGAGCTGCTTTGGGTTGCTGCTGCATGAGGGATTGAATAAACTGCACCGCTTCTACAGAAGGCACCAGCACAATTTTCTCAAGCTGAGGATCTTTCTGAGTTTGCATCGCATCCAACAACCCTTCCAACGGAAAAACTTGAATGTCTGCGGTCGCGGCTAAATCCGGTTGTTGCTGCTTAAAGCGATCGAGCAACCCCTGCAACTGTTCCTTATCAAAGAACATCGGAATCACCGATTGATTCCCCTGCTGAATCGTCAAAAAGCCCTTATTCTTATCCTTTCCTGCCCGTGCTGCAAACAAAGGAGTCCCAGGAAACTGTTCAATTTTCTGACCGCTTTGCTTCAGTAATGCCGTTGCAGAATCGACCTGTTGCTTGGTAGGAACATAGACAAATTCCAGCTTGGCATCTTTACTACTTGCACTCTTGCGCTCGAGGTCATAGACCTCCGCCATCGACACAGGCACAATCTTGACATTTTTCGCCAGATCAGGATTTTGCGTCTTGAGGCGATCGAGAAAACCTTGGGCATCCTTTTGGCTCAAGAAGACCCCTGCCGCAGGATTTCCCTTCTGTCCATTGGGCGGCTGAGCAACTAGGGGCGCACCCTTGGAATCCGCGATCGTAAACACAGGAATCCGGCTCAGTTTCTGGGTAATTTGTTCGGGGGTTAGCGCCAGCACTGCAAGGCCGTTGGCGAGGACAGCACCCACGAGGGCACCGCTAATCAAACCTGCTTTAGTTGTCCAACGCACCAATGATTTCATTGAGATCTCCTGAAAATTACGCAATAAGGGCTAGATAAATCGCGCGCTCCAACTGTCGGTTGATTGTGACAAGGAATCGGTGAAAGACTCATTGTGCCACAACCTTTGGATTAACCGACGAACCTATAGTCCCAATAACCCCCACCCAAATGGCTGATGTGGAAGTCTCTCGATCGGCCTTCCCATTCTGCTGGATAGTGAGTCATCTGTAAATTTTCCCTCGCACGATTCAGAATTAAAAATCAGAACCAGTAGAGTGGTTTGAGTGGATGAGACTGGTTTGAATGAATGCAAGATGCTATGTTAGCAACCATGGACGCCATGATGCTCCGGCCACTCTCCCCCAAGAAGAAAAACTGAGGGTTTGGGTTCCCCTGTTCCTATAAAACCCAGAAAAATGCAAGAGAAGCAGGGGTTGAGTTACCTAGAATCGTGATCTTAGCTAAATCAATTTCAGCTGTTTGGCTGAGGTGCTTCCGTTGCGACATTTCTAAATATGCCCCAGATGACGGGAGCACCCTACAACGTAAGCGAACAATTTGAGCAAGCAATCTGCGCAAAAATCTATTTGGTCTCCAATCAGTAGCAAAGGAAACAATGCTTTTAACTGAACTAAATTAAATCGGGATGACAGGATTTGAACCTGCGACATCCTGCTCCCAAAGCAGGCGCGCTACCAAGCTGCGCTACATCCCGTACTGGCACTCAGCGATTATAGCAAAGATTTTAACAACTTTGAACCATCCTGATCTTCGCTACACTAGGATCCTGAACTGGGCAAAAAATTCTCACCCCCATTTCAAAGGCCGAGCTGTAGTGCACTATCGCAAACCCACTCCCCATCCAACCCACCCACCTCAGCGCAAGGGCTCCGCTCCCGCACGACTCAAATCAGCTAACTGGTTATTAAGCCAATTACCGGGATTGAGTGAGCCGGATCAAGCAAAACTCCGATCGATCAACATCACCACCACCCATCAGCTTTTAAAAAACGCTTGGACATCCACGGCGCGGGAAGCCCTTGCCGCTCAATTGAATCTCCACCTACAACATGTGCAAAAGTGGGTCGCGCTGGCGGATCTGGCAAGAGTTCCCAGCGTAGGCTGTCAATATAATGGTTTGTTGCTCCACGCGGGAGTCGCTACGGTAGAACGCCTTGCTCAGCTCCAAGCAGGCCAACTGCATCGCCAAATTCTTAAACTTCAGGTGACCATGATGCAGCGCCCGGATCTCTGCCCTAATGCAGGTGAAATTGCGCACTGGATCCAGCAAGCTAAGTTGTTGCTCGTTTACGAACGTCAACCCTGATCGAAGCTTTCCATCGAGATCGGGGCATATTGAATCAAGACTGCACTGCGGGGTGGCCCGAATCTGGTTTGATCGACCAAATCAATCGGGGTACCAAAACATACCTTTGATCCCCTCGGGATCGGGCATAAATCCAAGGTTGCGGTAGAAATCTACCACATGGGGGTCCGCAAATAGGGTGATGTTGCTAATATCTTCGCTGCGTAATTTTTTAATCATAAATTTCATTAACGCTTTCCCCAGCCCTTTGCTCTGGAAATCGGGATGGACCACGACATCCCAAATGGTGGCGTTAAAGGCATGGTCTGAGGTTGCTCGGGCAAAGCCGATCATCCGTCGTCGGACACCCCGTTGCTCCCACATGGAAACCACCATGAAACTGTGCTGAATGGCCTTCTTGACTTTGCGCAGGGGGCGACGAGACCAGCCCACCGCATCACAGAGTTCTTCTAGTTCATAGAGATCAATTTCTCGATCGACACTAAAAAAAATTCGTGGAGTCGAGCGATCGTCGGTTGGTTCGACGGCAGAATAGTTCTCTAGCGCGGCGGTCTTCGGCGCTGAGGCGGTTTCAGGCCCATTAAATAAGCTTTTCCAAAAACCCATGCGATCGCGGTGGAGGTCAATAACGTGGAATCAGTACTAGCTAGTATATCGTTCGGATGATTGGCATCAGGTATTTCCCACGGGGCATCTTAATCTAGACCTACAGAATATATTTCGACGGTCTGGAATTTGCAGAATCTCCTAGAATTCTGTGCTGACGGTCGCAGGACAAGCATAATCTAGTATGCAGACGTTCACACAGGACGAAACTACTCCTCCAGATTGAACCGTGGTTAATTTACGAATCGTTCATGTGAGCAGCCTCCCAATGTTGAGATCCTAGATAGATTGACCCTAATGGGCAGATACATAGTCGATCGTAGGACTCAGTCTCTCTGTACTGTTCACCAGAATTGCTTCTCTTTCGCCCAACTTTGTCTTGATACTGCACTGAAACTTTTTCCCTATGGCCTTGGGTCTTAAGCAATCCACCTTAGAACTTCTGAAGCGCTTTAACCGAGCGTTTCCTCAGTTCTATGAGCAGTTTGTCAGCAGCGAGATTCAACTGCAAAATCTCCGGCTAGCCTACCAACTTTATAAAACACGGCAGGCTGTGATTGAACTCAAGCCTGAGGGAAGCAAAAGCGCGCTTCACTTTGCCTATCGCAATCAGTCGTTTCTCCTCAGTGATATTTTTGGGGTACTGGCCGCCTATGGTTTAACAATTCACAGTTTGAGTTTATATGGGCAAATTTATCCGCCCATGCTGGTGTTTATTAAGCTAATTGTCTCCCGTAGCGGCAAAGCCCTGACGGACAAGACCGCAGAAAACGTCTGCCGTGCTATTCGAGAAGCCTTGGCAGGACGCTTTGAGGTGGAGGAAATGCTGGCGGTCGAGTTCAACCTGGATGCGGGGCTAGAACAGGTGGAGACGGAATTTTATGTGGATCCAGTGTTCCATCTTCCAGCTCTCTTAATCGAGGCCGATAACCAACCGGGATTGTTTTACAAAGTGATGTATGCCATTTGGCAGGAAGACCTGTTGGTCGTGAATGCCAACTTGTTGGTCTGGCGCGGGCGAACGCGCTTGATTCTCTACTTGCTGGGGCCGAATGAAAGCTTAATTCCAGAATATCTTGGCCAAAAAATTGCGGAAGGCATGAAGCAACGGCTGCTGGGTCGCAGATTTTAGGTTGGTTGGTTTTAGGTTGGCTGGTTTGAGGTGGCCGACGGTCACGATCGTCATTTTCAAGCAATTTCCGCCTATTTCCGCCAATTCGTCTCCATCTCAAGGTTGATCTGGTAAGTTGCGAGCAATCCCCCTGCCCTTTCACGGTAGGATTGGGAAATGCCAGCGATTTCTGTTTTGGGCGTGCCTCATACCTATGAGTTAACCGCTCCTACTGATTCACAGACCACCTTGGTTTTCGTCCATGGCTGGATGTTGAGCCGTGAATATTGGCGGCCTCTTGTCGATCGTCTAGCCCAAGACTATCAATGTCTTACCTACGACCTGCGGGGATTTGGACAATCCCAACCCTGCCAGACCCGAGACATTAGTCAGCATCCACCCTACAGTCTCCAAGCCTACGCTGAGGATCTCACTGGTCTGTTAGATCAATTGGGTATCCACAAAGCCTGGTTGGTGGGTCATTCCCTAGGGGGCAGTATTGCCCTGTGGGGAGCCCAGGCCATGCCCGATCGGGTGGAAGGGGTGATTTGTGTGAATGCGGGGGGTGGAATTTACCTCAAGGAAGAATTTGAGCGTTTTCGCCAAGCTGGGCAGCAAATGGTGCGCTTTCGACCGGGCTGGTTGCACTACATTCCTGGTCTCGATCGGGTGTTTGCCCAGGCCATGGTGACCCAAAAATTAGCAGTCCACTGGGGGCAGCAACGCATTGTAGACTTTCTCGCAGCAGATGCCGAAGCGGCCCAAGGGAGCCTGCTCGATTCCACCACCCAAGCCGAAGTGCATCGCTTGCCCCAGGTTGTTGCCCGTCTGCGCCAACCGGTTTACTTCATCGCCGGAGCCAACGATCGCATCATGGAATTGAAGTATGTGCGGCATTTAGCCAGTTTCCATTCTCTCTTTCAGGAGTGGGGAGCCAATGTGTTTGAAATTCCCCACTGTGGACATTTGGCAATGGTTGAGCAGCCGGATTTAGTCGTGCAGCAGTTTCGAGAGATTTTGGCTGGTGTTTGTGTTCAGGTTTAACGCCTTTACATCGTGGGATGAACCGGATCGCGTGATGGCTCGACCGTGGCTATCGGTCGTTCGTCATGAGGAGGCGCTGGAATTCGCTGGCTCTGGAATTCGCTTGGGCTGATCCGTCCGAGGCATCCCCTCCAACCTGTATATTGATTGGGGTTTCTGTAGAGGAGGGCGCGGGTGAAGGCGTTGCAATCAAGTCGCTGGGTACCTTGGATCTGGATCGGCCTATTGGTGGGGATTGCCTTTTGGTATGGCTTGGGCAGTACGGGCCTGCTGGATGAAACCGAACCCCTATTTGCCGAAGCCGCGCGGCAGATGACCGTTACTGGGGATTGGATTACGCCCTATTTCAACGGCGTGACCCGCTTTGACAAACCGCCCTTAATCTATTGGCTGATGACGATCGCCTACCAGACGATCGGGGTCAACAGTTGGGCAGCGCGATTTCCCTCAGCCCTCGCAGCCACGGCATTAGTGGGCTTTATTTTTTACATTGCTCAGCAGTGGGTCAAGCAGGGGCGATCGACTCCGGTCGCGTCTCTTGAACCGAAAGCCGAAACAGCTTCCCCAGCGACATTTTCCCCAGTGACATTGGCTCGAACTCCATTGTCATCGATCGATCCAGCCTTGCCCTACCTGATCACCGCCCCCCTCGCCCTCAATCTGCAAATGCTGTTCTTTGGGCGCACGGGGTATTCCGATATGCTGCTTAACCTCTGCTTTGGCGGCTCAATTTTGGCCTTCTGGGGCGGCTACGGGCAACCGAACAATCCAGCGCGGCAACGCTATTGGTATCTCGGCTTTTGGATCCTGATGGCGCTGGGTGTCTTGACCAAAGGCCCCGTGGCGATCGTCCTGCCCGGTGCCATCCTCGTGCTGTTGTTATTGATCACGGGGCAATGGCACAAGGTTTGGCAGGAAATGCCGTGGAAATTGGGTATCGGTCTACTGGTTGCGATCGCGCTGCCTTGGTACATCCTGGCCTATCGGGCTAACGGACAAACCTTTATTGATGCATTTTTCGGCTTTCACAATGTGGCTCGCTTTACTCAGGTGGTGAATAAACACAGTGGGCCTTGGTACTACCACTTTTTAATGGTGTTGGGCGGTTTTGCCCCTTGGTCGTTGGCGTTGCCCGCCGCGATCGCCCAAGTGATTCAGCAAAAAACTTGGAAATCGACCGATCGTCACCACCATCTGGGATTGCTCGCGCTGATTTGGTTTGGGACTGTGTTGGGCTTTTTTACGATCGCCCAAACGAAATACATTACCTACAGCTTGCCCGCCATTCCCGCTGCCGCCATTTTGGTGGGGCTGTGGTGGAGCCAACAGCGGCAATCGTCTTCCGGGAAAGCCCAGGAGCCGGTTCAGGGAAGCTTGCAGGGCAAGCATCTAGGGCAAATCAGCACGTTTGCGGTAACTGGATTATTTGCGATCGCGATGGCTGTAGCGGCTTGGCTCTGTCCCAACTGGTTAAACGGCGATCCGGCGATGCCTAATCTGGGTCAACAAGTTGCGGCCTTCGGTCTTCCCTATCTGGGGGCCGCCATTTGGGGCGTAGCTGCGATCGCCATCTTCCTCGCGTTCCTTTTCCAGAAATATCGCAGGCTTTGGACGATTAATTTAGCGGCCATGGCTCTATTCATTGCGCTATTTGTGCTGCCGTTACTGGGCCTAGTGGATCAAGAGCGGCAATTGCCCCTGCGCCAACTGGCTGCGGAAATTCGCCAAGTTCAAACCTCCGGTGAGCCGTTGATTATGGCGGTCAATTTTTTTGAGAAACCCAGTTTGGTGTTTTATACGCAACAGCCGATCGTTTTTATCAATCGATCGGTAAAACTGCGCCCTGAGCTAGAGCAGCTCCAGCAATCCGGAACAGTAAAATCAGCGCTGGTGGTGACAACGCCAAAAACCTTGGCAGAAGCGCAAATTTCCGCCGATCGCTACCAATCTCTGGCGACGGCAGGGGTTTATAAACTGGTGCGCTTCCCAATTTCCTAGGTATCCTGAACTGCGATCGTCTCGATAAACAAGGATCTCGGGAAATCACCCTTCAATCCTTCAATCCGATCTCCCCTAGCCTCCCTTAAGAAGGGGGGAATAGAAGTAATGGAAGATGATGCATAATTTTTTGCAAACAACCCAAAAATGGTGGAGTGTTTCCACAAACCGCCAAGTCACCTGGATTTTGGCCGCTGGGCTCTTCATTCGCACCATGATTGCTCTATGGCTCCAACCGGGGTTTGACGAAGCCTACTATTACCTCTACACGCAGTATCCTGACTGGAGCTTTTTTGACCATCCGCCCCTCGTGGCCATTACCACCGCGATCGGCCTTTGGTTCAGTGGCGAAACGGTGTCGCAATTCACAATTCGCATCGGCAGTTTATTGCTGTATACGGCCACGTTATATTTGCTCTATCGGGCGGGGCGGCGACTGTTTGGCTTTCGGGTGGGGCTGCTGGGGCTGATTTTGGCGTCGATCGTGCCGATTTTCCAGCTTGCTTTTGGCACAATGACGCTGCCGGATGTGCCCTTGATGTTTTTTTGGACAGCGACGCTGTGGGGCGCATCGGAGGAGTTTTTCCCGTTAAACGGTCAACGCTACCGACCGACCTATCGCCTTGCCATTTTGGGTTTACTGGTTGGGCTGGCCTGCATTAGCAAGTACCACGGATTTCTGCTGGGGGCGGGATTGGTGGGATTTTGCCTCACCAGTCGGGAGCACCGACGAGCCCTCTACTCCCCCTGGGCGCTGGCGAGTTTTGTCGCCTTTTTTGCAACGTTGTATCCGGTGTTGGTCTGGAATGCCCAGCATGACTGGATTTCCTTTACCTTCCAAGCGGGGCGGAGTGTTCCGGCCAAGGGATACAGCATTGGTAAACTCCTGGGGGTGGTGTTGCAGGAAGTGGGCTACCTGTTCCCGACGATCGGGATTCCGTTGTGGTGGGTCAGTCTGCGGGTGTTGGGGGCGCAGTTGCTGTCTCCGTTTGTGCGACGGATTCGGGATACCCACCAGGAGATTCGCATTAAGCAACGGTTAGTCCTGTGGCTATCGGCTCCGGTGTTTCTGCTGTTCACGCTAATCGGCGGATACCGATCGGTTCTGCCCACCTGGGCCATGCCGGGATTTTTCATCGCGACGATTTTGCTGGCCCAGAAGGTGGCTGTCTGGCAAATTCCTTCACCCAAAATTATTCGTCGGTGGTTGCTGGGTTCGGCGATCGCTGTCAATTTTCTACTGCTGTTGGCCCTCTCCCATGTAGCGGGCGGCACGCTGCAAAACCCAAGTAATACGGCTCTGTTTGGTGGTTTTATTTCCCCCCAAGAAGATGCCTCGGTGCAACTGGTGGACATTGTCCAACTGCGTCAAGGCTTTGCCCAGCAGCCCCAACTGATGCAAGCCTTGCAGCGATCGGATTTTATCTTTAGCAATCGTTTCCATCTCTCCGGTCACATTGCCATGGCACTAAAACCTTTGCGATCGCTGCCAGTGACCTGCTTTGACAAACGGGATATGCGCGGGTTTGCCTTCTGGTCTAAGGAAACGGATTGGCTAGGCAAAACGGGCTTGTACCTAACCTCTAACGAGTACCAAGCCAAGGAAGATTCCGCTGCGGAATATGTACCCTATTTCCGGTCATTGAAAAAAGTGGGAGAAGTGCCGTTATACCGAGGGGGCGTGGTGGTCGATCGCTTCCATGTTTTCCTCGCGCAGGATCAGATCAAGCCCTTCCCCCGTCCCCGCGAAGGCAGCAAAGGCGCATAATTGGATCAAGACCGGAAGGTGATTCTATGCCGCTCATCACGCCGAAACGATTTACGATCGCGGATTACCATCGCCTGCGGGAAGTGGGATTGCTGCAAGAGGGCGATCGGGTTGAACTGATCCGGGGGGAATTAATTCAAATGTCACCCAAAGGCACTGCCCATAGTTTCTGCACGATGCGATTGTTCCGGCTGTTGGATCGGTTGTTGGGTGAGGCGGTGACGTTGCGTTGCCAGGAACCAATCGCAATTCCACCAGACAGTCAACCGGAGCCGGATATTGTGCTGGCCCAAGGCCGAGATACCGATTATCTGGATCACCATCCCTATCCGGCGGATGTTCTGCTGGCGATCGAAGTGGCGGATTCCAGCTTGGAGTACGATCGCACGGTCAAGTTGGCACTCTACGCGGAAGCGGGCATTGCCCATTACTGGATTGCTGATGTGAATGGGCGGCAGATGGAGTGCTACAGCCAACCCTATCGATCGGCCCAAGGCTATTTTGCCTACCAGACCCGTCACATTGTTCTGGTTGATCAACCCCTGACCATTCCTGGATTTGCGGCGGTGACCCTGGATTTACAGCACATTTTCCCTTAAGGGAACAGCGCATCAATAAAATCCCAATTGGGTAGGGGTAGGAGAGTAAAAGGGTAGGGGAATGAAGAGGGGATATTATTTCTTTGCAAATCCTTAAATACCAAACTCGATCGCCCAAGGACGATCGAGTTGGTAAAAAATTTAATTGACTAGCCTAATGGACAGAGTCCAAGACTTTTTCTCTGACAAGAAACTTCTGAAAAGAATTCAGTGATCACTAAGCTCTCTTGTTTAAGAAGTTGTCCAACTGTTGTTGAGCGGCACGGAAAATATTGAAAACGGCCCAACCGAGTGCGAGTCCTACGGGTGCCAGAACAGCCAAAACACGAAAGTCTAAATCCATAGTTCCCTGTCTCTCTTAAAAAGCTAGGTAATGTTATTACTAATTTTTACCTGATTACGCGCCCTAGGGGAAGACATTAGGACAGCGAGTTCAGGGGAATTTGCCGACCGATCGGCCTCTTATCAATCCGTCTCTGTCATTTAGCTTCACGAAATCAGCGAGATCCGCTCAATCCGCTCAATCCTAATTAGCAAGATAGCAAAACCCTAATTAGCAAAACCCTAAGTGGGTGCCTTTGCCTGCGTGGACGAGGGCCAATTGCTCATAATGCTCTGCGTGGGTAATCAGATCTGTCACTTCCTGATCCGACAGTTCCCGCACCGCCTTTCCCGGAATGCCGACAACCAACGATCGCGGCGGCACATCCTTCGTCACCACCGCCCCTGCACCCACAATACTGCCTGCACCAATCCGCACCCCGTCCAGAACGATCGCGCCAATGCCAATCAAACAACCTGATTCGATATGGGCACTGTGGATCACCGCTCGGTGGCCGACAGTCACATGGGCTTCCAAAATGGTTTCCTTCCCCGGATCCCCATGGAGGACGGCCCCGTCTTGAACATTGCTGTGGGGGCCGATCGTAATTTTTTCCACATCCCCCCGTACGATCGCGCCGTACCAAATACTGGCCCCTTCCGCGATCGTCACACATCCGATCACAGTGGCATTCTCCGCGACAAATGCCGCTTGAGACCTATCGACAGGGGGCCAATAGGATGGAAATGAAGAAGCTTGCACCACGGATTTACACCCCGGAATTTGTATCAAGAAACGTTTTGAGATTCCAAAATTTTTCAGTGGGATCCTGATAGTTTCTAGCGGAAGATGTCAGGATGACCTAGAGATAAGGATTTGCCCCTAGTTATAATAAACGTTAGCAACCGCATGCCGTATCAAATCCCCGAATACATGAACAGTCTAGGCTCGCAGTATCCGATTTTCGGGCCAGAGATCCAATGTCCTCACTGTCGTCAAACGATTCCCGCGTTGACGCTAACGGATACCTATCTGTGTCCTCGCCATGGTGCGTTTGAGGCAGATCCCAACACTGGCGAACTTGTTCATCTCCAATCTGGTCGGCATTGGCGGCTGTGGAATGGCGACTGGTATCGTCAGCACACCCACCCCGATGGCATTCGGTTTGAGATTCACGAAGCCCTCGATCGCCTGTATACCCAAGGCTACCGAGCTACACGGGTCATTATTGCCAAGCGCTATCAAGAACTGATCAGTACCTATCTGGAACGCAGCACCCCTTGGCGCGGCCAAACCGATGCCCAGAAACCTCGGCTCTATGGACTGCCTGTGGAATTCAGCCCGGATCCAACCGAAGAACCCTGCTGGAATGTGATTAACTTTGATCTGGAAAAGGAACCGGGTGCCCCGGTGCGATATCCCTATTTTCGGCTCTTAGAGTAATTGTCAGACGGAATGCTTGAGTTCTGGAAAGGTGAGGTAGACCAGGCAACCCTATGCTCCACCATGCTTCGATTCGGACGGCGGACATTTTTCGGGCGATCGCATTCTATGAGCAACTAGGCTTTACGGTATGTGAGCGGTTTACAGCGGGTTATACCCTCGCCTGTTGGATGGAGGGACTGGGTGGACGCATTGAACTGATGCAAATTCCCCAGCCCAAGCCCGCCGCCGATGCGTTTGGGGATGAGCATTATGTGGGGTACTATCATCTTTCTTTCGACTTGACTGAGTTAACCCAGGACTTGCCCAGTTGGTTAGCAGAGCTCCAGGCTAAACTGACTGCGATCGACCAACCCTTAACCATTCTGCTGACGCCGCAACAGCAGATGATTGGCGATCGGGTGTATGAAGTGGCATTTGTGGCCGATAGTGATGGTTTGCCGTTAGAGTTTTTGCGGGAAATGGCACAACTGCCTGGGTAGACTGGAGGTTAGAGCATTGCCATTGGCTATGAGAGAATTTGCCCCCTGGATGTTTGCGGTTTGGTGATGCTTCTGCTTGGCTGTATTTACCCGGTGCCCCGTGCTATGGATGCCTTTTCGGACAATTGGGCCTATCTCAAAGTTGAATTGAATTGGTTAGAACGGTTGCTAATGATGGCCGTTGCAAAACAGCGGCAGGAAGCGAAAGAATTGGATGCGATCGCCAAAACACGGGGCGATCGGGCAACCAGCCACTGGTGGAAAGGCGTGATCACGGTGGAAAAGGGTGGTTATGACTCCCCTCGGCCCGTAGTGGCAAAATCAGTCACCGTGGGCAATTATCACGAACAATTGGAAACTCGCGTTCAAGCCTCCGCCAAAGAGGGCATTCCCTTAGCCCTGCCGCAACTGTGCGATCGCCTTGCCCTATCTCGGTTTGAAAAGCAGGTGTTGCTATTGGCCTTGGCTCCGGAAGTTCACCATCGCTATAGTGACTTGCTGGATTATCTCTGTCAGCAAAGTTTGCCGACGGTGGATTTGGCGCTGCGGTTGTTTTGTCGGAGTGATCAGGCATGGCGGGAAGGGCGACTCAAATTTCTGACTGCGCCCTTCCAGTTGTTAATTCAATTATTGGAAGAAAAACCTGGGCCGTTGCTGAAGCGATCGATCAAGCTCTCCGATGATTTGGTCACGTTTTTGCTCTCCGATGTCCCTGAACTGGGATTTATTGAAACTCTTCAACCCATTGCACCACCGATCGAAATCCCGCCGATTGAACCCTCAGTCGTGACCGTCCCTCTACCCGCGATCGAGCGACTGCCAATCGAGCGACTGCCAATCGTCCGAGAGCGAGAACGGGTCTGGCGGCAAGCGGTGCCCAAGGATCTCCCTCGGGTGAAAAATCTGTCCTGGAAGCGGCTGGCTCAGCTAGAGTTATCTTCTACAGAAATTCAATCCATTTGCCAACGGGCGATTGAACAGGCTCAAAAGGACGGCAAACCCTTGTCCCTCCGCCACTTCAAGCAAGTTCTGCAACAGCAAGGACTGGTAATTTGACGATCTCGTTGACGATGGCGAATGACATTCCATTGTCAGGACAGATATCTTGTCCTTAGGACATCCGACTCACCCGCCCGAAGAACGGCACATCTACAGGTTTACGTTGCCATAGCCGCAGCATGAGATACAGGTTCAAGACAAAATAGCCCGATGTAAGTAAGCTACTTGCCAGCAGCAGCGGAACCTTAATAGTGTCGGAATTGTTCACCCCTAGATCAAACATCACCGTCCCCGCAAACCAGGCCATTGCTAGTTTGATTGCCAAACGACTGAGGGCTCGTTCCTGCTTGGAGCGATCGGGCCGACTCAGCGTCCACATGGCAGGACCAACCCCAAACACGGGCATTAGATAAAGCAGTAGTGTTAAGCTTTTGAGCTCATCTTTATCGATGGCTTCGATCGTTCGATTCATGGATCCCTCAGTTCAACGGTGGGTAACGGGAAGATAGATGACGTTTGCTCTATTTTGCCCTCTCCCTTCCGTTATGACGTGCCTTAGACTCAAATTTTCGTGATAATGGAGGAAGGTTGGATAACTGTGGGGGCAGTGCTGTGAGAATAGTGCTGGGAACACAGTTGGTCAAAAGAGTGCCGGTTAAAACAGTTCCGGTCAAAAACAGTTACGTTTAGTGTGCACGGTTCAACTCGGTGGCATGATGCAGCAGACCAATCGATGGTTGACTTGGTGGGAAACAGTTTCGCCGTTGGGCAAGGTGTTGGCGATCGCCCTGGCAATTCCACTGCTGGTAGTTAATATTTGGGCGATTTCGACTGTTTTCGAATATTTCAACTCCCTCTTTGTCATTGTTATTGCTGCTTCGTTGTTGGCATTTTTGCTCAACTACCCCGTCACTTTACTCCAATTGAAGGGAAATAACCGGGAACGCGCTTCGATCGTCGTCTTCCTATTGTCGATTTCTCTGCTACTTGCTTTGGGGGTCACGCTGGTGCCCTTAGCCTTAGCTCAAGCTGAACAGTTGATTTCCAGTTTGCCGAAATGGATTGATTCAGGCAAGCAACAACTGCTGCTGTTGAACATGCAGTTGGAGAATATGGGCGTTCCGCTGAATTTGGATTTACTGACGGAACAAATTGTCGATCGATTGAAGAGTCAATTACAGGCTATTACCGAAAAAGTTTTAAATCTCGCCCTATTTACTGTCACGAGTCTGTTGGATTCACTGTTAACTTTAGTGTTAACGTTTTATTTGCTTCAGCATGGTGATGAACTGTGGGAAAGTTTAATTGATTGGTTGCCCGTTCGGATTCGTCAGCCCTTTTCCCAGACATTGCGAGTCAGTTTCCAAAACTTTTTCTTGGGACAGTTTATTCTGGCGACTTCCTTAGGGTCGATTTTAACCCTGGCCTTTCTCTGGTTGCGCGTGCCCTTTGGACTGTTATTCGGACTAACGATCGGCACCATGGCGTTGGTTCCCTTCGGTGGTTCCGTGGGAATTGCCTTAGTCACTTTGCTTGTTGCGCTGCGGGATATTTGGCTAGGCGTAAAGGTTTTGGCCACTGCTGTTTTAGTGCAGCAAATTATTGAAAATATTATTGCCCCCCGCGTTCTCAGCAGCATTACGGGACTGAATCCCGTCTGGGTGTTCATCTCGATTTTGACTGGAGCTCGGGTTGGTGGTCTGTTAGGGGTGATCATTGCAGTGCCCACGGCTGTGGTGATTAAAACCGCCCTAGGTGCCCTGAAAGCGCCCACTTCGGAGATTGCGGCTAATCCTGACAATCCCGCGATCGTGGAAACTCGTTTGACAACAGAAACAGCAGATAACTCGATCGAGTCATCCAAAGTCGAAGCAACGAAAGCTGATCTCGCTGGATCTGATCGAACGGGTCAAGCAGTTCCCCAGGAAGAAGGTTAATTGCTCGTTTTAAGTACATACAGTGCAACCGCTTCAAGATTGAGGCGGAATGAGGGTTTCAGAAGGGGGGATACAGGGTAGCTCGATCGTGAAACAGCTACCAACGTCAACTTCGCTGGTGAGGTGAACTTCGCCACCGTGGAGTTCTACAATCTGTTTGACGAGGGCCAAACCTAAGCCAGTGCCTGTATATTGACGGTTGAGAGCACTATCAATTTGCATGAACGGCTGGAACAACTGGGCTTGATCTTCTGGCGCAATTCCAATGCCTGTATCACGAATGCTGATTTGCATTATATTATTGTCGATCGAACCATTGACCGTTACGATAATTTGTCCATTCTCGGGGGTAAATTTGACTGCATTGGTGAGTAAGTTAATGAGTACCTGTCGGATACGACGCTCATCTATACAGATGTGAGGTAGTTGGGTTGGCAATTGCAGATCAACCTGAATATTCTTTTTGAAGGCTTGTTGTTTAATAAAGGTCAAACTGGACTGGCATAGTAGTTTGAGATTGGTTGGCTGACAGTCTAGGGTAACTTGACCAGATTCAATTTTGGCAACATCGAGAATGTCGTTAATCAGCGCTAAAAGGTGATTGCCACTGGTTTCAATCGTTTTAAGGGATCGCAGTTGCCGATCGTTGAGGGGGCCAAAGATCTGCTCTTGCAGCGCTTCGGACATTCCTAGAATTGCATTTAAGGGAGTGCGCAATTCGTGACTCATATTCGCTAGAAATTCATCTTTGAGCCTGGTAGCACGTAGTAATTCTTCGTTGGTATTTCTTAATTGGGCTTCAGCTTGTTTACGTTCAGAAATATCGCGGGAAATACAGATGAAGGATTGTAGTCCATTCCATTCCATCTGGCAGACGTAAATCTCAACGGGAAAGATCGAGCCATCTTTACGACGATGTAAGGTTTCTATTTTTCTAATGCGAGAAGTGTCCCAGGAAAAGTTTTGCAAATTGGCTTGAACCTCTTCTCGCGTCAAATTAGCATCCCAGTCGCTAACATTGAAATATCTGGCTTCTTCGGCGGTATACCCCAACATTTGAAAGAAGCTGACATTGGCTTCAAGGAGGTTGGCTTCGCTGTCTAGGATATGGATGCCATCGGAAGAGGTGTTAAAAATTGCAGTTCGCCATAACACTTCCTGCTCCAGGGCAAGTTCGGCTTGTTTACGATCGGTGATATCTAGATTTAAACCTACTGTTCTAATAACTTCGCCTTGATCATTACGCTGGTTAAATGCCCGGGATTCAATAAAGCGGACTGTCCCATCGGGCCAGAGAATCCTAAACTCTACCAGGCTATTTCTTTGTTCTCGTAAAGATTGTTGTTCCATCTGTTGCACTTGGGTGAGATCGTCGGGATGGACTCGATTGAGCCAGTCTTCGTACTGACCGGAAAAGTCATCGGGTTGAACGCCATACAGAGCAAACATCCGACTATCCCAAATTAAACGATTACTCGCTGCGCTCCATTCCCAAATGCCGATATTAGCCCCTTCTAGGGCAAACTCCAGTCGTTCTGCAAGGGCCTGTAATGCCTGTTCTGCTTGTTTACGATCGCGAATATCGATTAAAACGCCGCTCGATCGAGTGATTTGGCCATGGTCATCAAAGGTCGGACTGGAAACATCATAGAACCACACCAAGCTTCCATCGGCTGCAATCATCCGATATTCCATTTCACAATTGTTCTGAGCCTGAATCGCACAATCGAAATGGTGCTCAACTTGACTCAGGTCAGCCGCATAGACATGATTACGCCAGAAATTGGGCTCATTGAGCCAATCCGAGAGGGGATACCCGAGTATTTCCTCTGCTTTTTGGCTAACAAAGATAAATTGATCGGTCTGGAGATCGTACTCCCAAACAATTCCATTCACCGATTGAATCAAGCTGTAGTATTTCTGGCGAGATTGCGCTAATTGGGTCTCAATGCGTTTACGATCGCTGATATCAACCACAATGCCATCCCAAACGACATCACCATTCTCTAATTGCTCGATATGGGACATATTTTTAACCCAGCGCAATCCCTTTTCAGGTAAAAGTAAGCGATAGGAACTGGTGAAAGGCTGTAGTGTATTTGCAGATAGGCGAATTTCATCACTTAACATAGGAACATCATCGGGATGAATTTTGTCCCAAACTTGAGTTACCTCTTGCAGTGCAATTTCAGGTTCCACTTCAAAAATTTCACGCACTTGAGAACTGACATAGGTCAGATCATCGCTACCATCAGGATGTAACACGTAGCGATAAATCATCCCTGGTACATTTTCAGTCATGTGATGAAATTGGGCTTGGCTCTCTTGCAGAGCCTGTTCTGTAATTTTGCGTTCTGTGATATTTGTCAAAGTACTCACATAGCCAACGACATTGCCGGACTCATCCAATTCCTGTGCCGACTGAACTTCAAACCAATTAATTGTTCCATCGGGCTTGAGGTGGCGACCTTCCCAGTTGCTTAAACGGATGACATCTGTAGAGTTGTTGGCGTTGGCTTCCTGCCAACAACTCGCTAAGTAATCACGATCGTCCGGGTGAATGGCTTCAATCCATCCGTAACCCAAGGCAGATTCTGGTGGCCTATCCGTCATTTCACTCCAACGATCGTTGAGATAGGTACAACGCATTTCAGCGTCAAAGCGGAGAATAGCCACTGGAGCCGCAGCAGCGAGACTTACATAACGGCGTTCGCTCTCTTGTAGAGCAATTTCAGCGTTTTTACGATCGGTGATATCGGTCAGTGTTCCGACATAACCAAGGACATTTCCCTGTTGATCAACCTCTCGTGCAACTTCACCGTAGTACCAAGTTACAGTCCCATCTGGTTGGAGATGACGGCCTTCTCTTCTGCCGGTTAATATCGTAAGATTCCCGATGCTTTTCTGGGAATAGACTTCCATCCAAGCTGCAATGACTGCCTCGCGCTCATCTGGATGAATGGCATCTAGCCAGCCTTGGCCTAGGGCAGATTCCGTAGGCTTCCCGGTCATTTCACTCCAGCGTTCATTAACGTAAATGCAGTTAAGAGGTTGCTGATCAAAACGGAAAATAGCCACTGGAGCAGCAGCAGCAAGGCTAGCATAGCGGCGTTCACTTTCCTGAAGGGCAAGTTCAGCGTTTTTACGATCGGTGATATCGGTCAAGGTGCCAACATAGCCAATGATATTACCTGCTGCATCAAACTCTTGGGCAACTTGAGAATAAAACCAATTGACGGTACCATCCGGTCGTAGATGCCGCCATTCGCCTACTTGCAAAGATTGTGTGCTTGGAGAAGCCTGTTGACATAAATTTTCCCAGGTTGCGAGAAGACGATCGCGATCGTCAGGATGTAAGGCATCAATCCATCCTTGCCCGAGGGCTGCTTCGATCGGGCGACCGGTCATTTCACTCCAACGCTCATTGACATAGACACAGTTTAAGGGTGAATCAAAGCGGTAAATCGCTACGGGGACAGCATTGGCAAGGCTGGAATAGCGACGTTCGCTGTCTTGAAGCGCAATCTCTGCATTTTTGCGATCGGTAATGTCAGCCGCAATTCCAACGGTGCCTGCCAAATGGCCCTGGTTATTTCTAAAAGGTGTTTTTGTTGTTTCCAGCCAGCCTAATGTTCCATTGGCTAATGCAACTCGCTCCTCAACGACCTTGCGTTGGCCCGATCGTAAAACCTGAAAATCATCCTGCCGATAGGCTTGTGCTAGATCATCAGGCCAAATATCATAGTCAGTCTGCCCAACGAGTTCTTCTGCTGCAAGGCCACAGGCTTCGGCAAAGGGTTGATTAACGGCAATGAATCGACTCTGTTCATCCTTAATCCAAGCAATGTGGGGAATGTTATTGAGTAAAGCTGCGAGATGATTTTGTTTCAGAATGAGTTCTTGTTCAATGATTTTGCGATCGGTAATATCCGTCAAGGTGCCAACATAGCCTAGGAGATTCCCCGACTCATCAAACTCCCGCACGGTCTGAACATAAAACCAAGTAATGGTGCCATCGGGATGTAAATGCCGACCCTCCCAACTACCTAGGGACATCGCTTGTGGAAAGACTTGCACATTAGCTTCAGACCAAGTAATAGCCTCTAACATGGCACGATCGTCGGGATGAATCGCCTCAATCCAACCTAGCCCGTAGCCTGATTCGATCGGACGTCCGGTCATTTCACTCCAGCGTTCGTTGAGGTAAATGCAGTTCAGCTGGGCATCAAACCGGAAAATAGCGACAGGGGCCGCAACAGTTAAACTGGCATACCGCCGCTCACTTTCCCGCAGTGCAATTTCAGCAGTTTTGCGATCGGTGATATCCGTTAAGGTGCCCACAAACCCAATCACTTGCCCTGAATCATCCAACTCTTGGACAATCTTGGAATAGAACCAGTTAATCGTCCCATCAGGGTTCAAATGACGACCTTCTCCCGATGTTAGCAGTAGAAAATCGGAGTCCAGATTGTTCTGCAACTGCGCTAGATCTGATCGGGCCTGTTCGCGTTCTTCTGGATGTACCGCATCAAGCCAGCCTAACCCTAGGGCAGACTCCACCGATCTACCTGTCATTTCGCTCCAGCGTTCGTTGACGTAGGTACAGTTAAGCTGAGCATCAAAGCGGAAAATGGCCACAGGAGCCGCTGCCGCAAGGCTAGCATAGCGCCGTTCACTTTCCTGAAGCGCAATTTCAGCCATTTTACGATCGGTGATATCAAAAAAGATGCCATCCCAGGCAATCGCACCATCGCTCTGGTGTTCGGGTTGCGAAATAGCTTGTATCCACTTAATCCTGCCTTGGGCGAGAATTAACCGAAATTCCTTGGTGCAGGGTTGCAAGGTTTGAGCAGATTGCAGAATGAGCGCTTGCAGGTGAGGGATATCGTCTGGATGTACCCTAGCCCACAGAGCTTGAGTCGTTTGCAGCAAGGCTTCGGGCTCTAGCTCAAACATGTCATAGAGACAGGGTCCTAAATAGGTGAAAGAATCTCCTCCATCTGCGTAGCGCACATAGCGATAGATCACCCCCGGAATATTTTCCGTCAGCCGTTGGTACTGCGCCTGACTTTCCTGCAAGGCCATTTCAGCCAGTTTACGATCGGTAATGTCCGTTAAAATGCCCTGATAACTGACAACTTGGCCGTTACTATCCATAACGGGCGTTGTGCTCGCTCTGACCCACACATAGGGCCGATCTCGGTGGCAATGACGAAATTCTAGATAACTATTCTCTGAGTTAACCGTTCGTAATGAGCGTTTCTGGATTAACCAATCGCGATCGTCTGGATAGATGGCCTCCAGCGATGGTCTACCAATCCACTCACTGGGTTCCCAACCAAAGAGTGTTTTGAATTGAGGGGAAATATAGGTGAAGCGATCCTGTGTATCGATCGACCAAATGACGTCTTGTCCGCCCTCAATTAACCGCCGAAACTTAGCTTCACTTTCTGCGAGTTCGGCTTCAATGCGCTTACGATTGGTAATATCTGCCAAAATTCCCTGATAACCAATGACTTCCCCAGCCTCGTTAAGAATTGTGGTTGAACTGATTCTTACCCAAACATAAGGCCGATCGCGATGACGCATTCGGAACTCAAGGTAGGCTATGGTTGATTGATGGTTTTGGGTGGCATGATGGGCTAGAAGCTGATCTCGATCGTCTGGATAAACTATCTCAATGCAGGGTTGATCAATCCAGTCCCTTGTATCCCACCCCGATAGCGATTTGAATTGGGGTGATAAATAGGTAAATCGCCATTGGCTATCCAATGCCCAAATGACATCTTGTCCCCCTTCTACCAATCGGCGGAATTTGGCTTCACTGTCTGCGAGTTCCGCTTCAATCTGCTTGAGTTGGGTGATATCTGTCAAAGTACTGATGCAACTGCATATTTGACCCTGCGCATCGAATTCAGGTCGAGCCTGAATATACACCCAGGTAACGCTACCATCTGGACGCAAATGTCGCCCTTCAATTCCTTGCATCGCAATGAGGGGCACTAAATCAGGGTGGTTCTCAGAACTATTCCAAGGGGCTAACAGCCTTTCTCGATCTTCAGGATGAACCGCCTCAATCCAGCCTCGACCTAATGCAGATTCAACAGGTCTACCTGCCAATTCGCTCCAACGATCGCTAACATACACACAATTCATGGGTGCATCAAACCGACAAACAGCCACGGGGGACACTTCTGCTAGAGTTGCGTAAAGCTTTTCGCTTTCTTGTAGGGCCAATTCAGCCTGTTTACGATCGGTAATATCGATTTCTGAACCAATCATTCGTACAGCTTGCCCCGTGGCGTCTCGCATTGCTTGCCCACGATCCAGCACCCAAATATAAGAACCATCTTTGTGGCGACTGCGATACTCCAACTCAAACCACTCCGTTTCCCCGGCTAGATGAGCGGCGACCACAGCCATTGCCCGTTCATAGTCCTCTGGATGAATTCGACCGACGCATTCCTCAACTGCATCACCAATTTCATCATCTTGATATCCACGGTTCTGCTTCCAGCCACGGGAATAGAACTTAAGATTATTTTCTAAATCCCAATCCCAAATGCCTGCTTTTGAACCATTGAAGGCTAGTTGCCAACGTTCTTCGCTCGCTTGGAGAGCGGCAGTGCGTTCCACCACCCTGTGTTCCAATTCCTGATTCAGTTGATGGAGTGCCTCGATCGCCTGTGATCGCTCGATCTCAATTCCAGCAATGTTAGCGGATTGCTGTAGCCGTTCTAAGTCTTGGGACTGGGGAACTCTTTGCTCACGATAATAAATTCCAAAAACCCCAAGGACTGTCCCTTCACTACTAACAATGGGAGCCGACCAACAGGCTCGCAAGTCGTAGGTTAATGCTAATGCCTGATAGTCTCGCCATAGCGGATCCGTCGTGATGTCAGATACAATGACCACCTCCCGGCGAAAGGCTGCTGTACCGCAGGAGCCAACCCCTTCTCCAATGGGTGCTCCATCTACCGTATTGCAATAGGCCGAAGGCAAGCTGGGGGCTGCTATGCAATGTAAATGTCCTTCTTGGCACAGCAGAATCGAACACAGCGTTCCCGGTAGGTGAAATTCTGTGGTTCGTAGCAGTGCATCCAAAATATTAGGCAGTGGCTCTGCTTTCGCAATGCGTTCGAGGACTTTGTGTTGGCTGGCGAGCAGAAATTCTGTCCGTTTGCGATCGCTGATATCCGTAATTGTGCCAACATAACCGATTACCTGCCCATCTGCGTCACAAACACCGGCTGCTTGACCGTAGACCCAGCCTTCATTGCCATCAAAAAGCGGAACCCGATATTCAATGTGGAGGGGGTGATTTTCACGCAACGATCGTTCATATTCTTGATGAATGCGGATCTGATTGTCTGGGGCATATGCTTGATGCCAGGGTTGGCCAATTAGGGCGGATGGTTGGACTCCGAGAATTTCACAGTAGCGATCGTTGACGTAGGTGCAAATCCCTTCGGCATCGGTATGTAAAATTCCAACGGGAGAAGCCGCCACTAACGCAGCATAGCGCCGTTCACTTTCCTGAAGTTCGATCGTTGCTTTCTGTCGTGCAATCAATTCTGTTTGCAGTTGTTCGTTAGTGTCTTTGTGCACTTGAACGAGATCGTTGATTCGTTGGCTGTAATGGCTAAGCTGCTGCAAATCCTCATAGGTAATCAGCCCTGCTAAGCGATCGTCAGCATCCACGATCGGTAAATGGCTTAGCTGATTTTGCTCCATGAATCGGAGGGTTGTGCCCAGATCTGTGAGGTCAGATTCCTTCAGGGTAAGCGCTGGCTGCTGGAGGAGTTGGCGCAGGGAAATTTGCGTGATCGGTTGTTGTTGCGCTACAAGATTCAAGATGTCTCGATCGCTCACGACTCCCAGAATTTGGTCATCTTCCACCACTACGGCACAACGAGATCGGTGACTCTCTTCTAAGACGGATGGAGCGGAATCATGCCTGCTCGTAAGCGTACTGATCTGAACAAGCACTTCCATCACAGTCGTGCTGGCATCCACGACGAGGGGATCTCGAAGAATGGTCGATTGTAGGTCAACCTGGGTCAGTGAGAACGCCTGAAGATCCATGCAAGAAAAGCCAATAGTCGATCGATGAATGAAGTCTTGTCTTATGAACGAAACACCTATGCACTTAACATCCGGTGATAAATCAACTAAAGTGAACAATAAATTGATAATTTGACTGAATCATCCTTGCCTCTATCTTACTAACTTTGGCAGAGGTAAGATTACTAGAATCTAATAAATCCATTATGTTTCTGGGATCTGCGCTGCCTCACTTTCTATCTTGAAACTATCTTGAAATTGTTGTGTGCATCAATAATCTGGGATCCAACGATATATCTAACACGGAGGAGCAGTGGTATTCCGGGAAGGGGCGTTACGGTTAACAGAGTGGTTTGGAATGATTCAATATTGGTCTTTGTAGGGCGTTATCTAACGCTGATTTTCATCACCCAGTGACTTGGCTCGATTGTACTGAACGAATTGCCAGTCAGTAGAAGACAGAACAAACCGTAGTTATTCTGGAATCAGAAACGTTAAACTGCAATGATGAGAGGCAACACGATTGTTTTCGGTAATTCCTCGGTAATTCCTCGGTGAGTCAGCCATTGGAGCACAATTATGCAAGATGGGTATAAGGAAGACCTAGCCTATATTCATGATGTTGGGCATAGTGATTATGCCCTCCAATCCGCTCCGGGAATCCTTGCCATTCTGGCTCAGTATGACATTCGAGAGGGGCTAGTTGTTGACTTAGGGTGTGGCAGTGGACTATCGGCACAGGAACTGACAAAAGCGGGTTATCAAGTGTTAGGTGTCGATCTGTCAGAGGCGTTGATCGAGATGGCGCGGTGCAGAGTCCCTACGGTGGAGTTTCGAGTGGAGTCTTTGTTTAAAACTGAACTTTCAACCTGTCATGCAGTTATTTCAATTGGTGAATGTCTCAATTATTTATGTGATCCGGATAGTGGTTGTTCAGCATTGGTCGAACTATTCGATCGAATATACAATGCTTTGATTCCCGGTGGAGTTTTTATTTTTGACATTGCGGAACCTGGGCAAGTCATGCAAGGGAGTACAACCAAAAGTTTTCGGGAGGGCAGAGATTGGATCGTATTAGTCGAGAAGGAAGAGGATCTGCGTCGATCGATCCTGACCCGGCGAATTACAACTTTACGCAAGGTAGACGAACATTACAGGCGGGAAGATGTTGTGCATCAAATGCGACTATATTCAGCGGTAGACGTCGCTCAGATGTTACGAAACGCAGGGTTTCGGATTCAAATCATCCATCAATACGGGGAGTTTGAATTACCGCCTGCCCATGTTGCGTTTATTGCCTGGAAATCCAATAAGTAGTATTAACTTCGATCGCGCCATAACGCATCGGCCACCCGCACCACATCATACATTTCCGCCACATCATGCACCCGCAAAATATCCGCTCCCTGGGCGATCGCCATACAGCACGTTGCCGCTGTTCCCCACACTCGCTGGGTCGGATCGGGCTGATCGAGAAGTTTCCCAATAAAACTCTTGCGGGACGTACCTATTAAAATTGGACAGCCTAGTTGTTTAAATGCACTGCCTTGACGCAATAATTCAAGATTCTGCTCGGTGGTTTTGGCAAAACCAATGCCCGGATCAATGCAAAGCAAATCACGGGCAATTCCCGCCGCGATCGCTGCCGTAATCCGCCCTTGGAGGAAACCAATAATCTCTGCAATCAAATCCTCATAATCCGTCAGTTGCTGCATCGTTTGGGGTGTTCCCCGTAGATGCATCAAAATCAAAGGCACGCCTAGGGCTGCGACGGTAGACAGCATCTGTTCATCAAACGTTGAGCCTGAAATATCATTAATAATATCTGCTCCGGCAGCGATTGCGGCTTTCGCTACGTCTGCTTTAGTGGTATCGATCGAAATGGGAATCCCATCAAATTGATGATTCGTTCGTAAGGCTTGTATGACTGGAATGACGCGATCGAGCTCTTCCGCTAAGCTAACATCCGCAGCATTGGGGCGAGTGGATTGCCCTCCGATATCTAAAATATCCACCCCATGATCCCGCATGTGTTGAGCTTGGGCGATTGCAGCATTAACGGTGGTGAATTTGCCTCCATCACTAAAACTATCTGGTGTTACATTCAACACACCCATTAAATAGGTTCGCTCACCCCAATTAAATTCCCGATCGCGCAGATGCCAAGCTTGCATAGAACTCATCCCAACAAAAGGTCATTCTTTCAGCAACAAAACCTTCTCTAGTGTAGAAGCAACTCACGCTTCATTTTCCCGCAAGACGCGATAGTGCAAAAACACTTCCTGTTCCACAGGTTTGACGGCTAATAACTTCAATCGGGGCGCTTGCTTGGCTAAAAAACCAGCCCCCGCCACCGGACTCGGCGCAGCCGTTCCCCCCAGAATCAATGGACAAACCGTTAACCACAATTCATTGACTAAATCCGCTGCAAACAAACTGCCCACCAATTCCCCGCCACCCAGAACCGCCAGCCGATCGATGCCCTCCTGCGAGAACTGTTGGAAAATGGTAAGCCAGTCCCACGGTTGATCGTTGGCTTGCGCGGGATCCTGCCGCTCCGGTACTATGACTACCCGATCGAAGGCAGAGTGATTTTGCCAAGCGATTGCCCCCCGCGCAGTCGTCAATAACCAGCGGGGAATCGGTTGTGAGAAAAATCGCCAGGTCGGATCAAAGACAGCCTGCCGGGAACAGACCATTTGGATCGGCTGCTCCGGTTTGCCCTGCGATAGTCGTTGTGCCTGCAAGTCGGGATGATGGACCGTCAGGGTTGTGCCATAGGCCCGCAGCGTCCCCGCGCCGAATAGCACGGCATCGGCCAGGGCCACCTGTTGTTGCAAATGCCATTGATCCTGTGGTGACCCAAAGCGGGCGGCGGTGCGATCGCGATCGGCAATTTTGCCATCAGCTGTCATGGCCAGCACAACAGTAGTCTTCATGTTCTGAATCACACCTCCCCGGCTAATCGTGCAACGTCTATCCAAGCGCCCGCCTGCTCCATCGATCGAGACAGTGCTTGTAATACCTGGATCAACTCTGCCCCCACCCATCCGCTGGAAATCGTAGAGGATTGATTCTGTTGTACACAGGCTAAGAAATGATCGCACACTCGCGCCAACGGTTCCTGCCCGATCGGTTCTAAAACGTCCCGTTGCTGATTCATGGGGACAAATCCCACGCCTTGCGCCTGCAATTCACCCCGGTAGATTGCTAAGGGATCCGCAGCTAGCTCATCAAACACGATCGTGCCCTGGCTTCCCACACAGGCCAAGCGCCGCTGTTTATCACTGTTCAACCAGGCCAAGTGGATGGTGGCCTGAAAGCCGCTGGGATACTGCACCGTCGCCCAAACAACATCCGCTAACCCAGTGGCAGTACTGTGGGGATTCGTGGCCTGGGGTTGCAGCCAGCCCTGGCCTCGAGCACTCACCCGGATGGGTTTTTCTCCGAGCCAGTGATTCAAAATTGCGAGATCGTGAATGGCCAGATCCCAGAGTGCATCTACATCCTGCCGCACTGGAGCCAAATGGGTTCGGGTGGCATAGCCGTAGCGCAAATCGCCGATTGCCTGCGCCTCCAGTGCCGCTTTTCCCCGCAATACCGCTGGATGAAAAAGATAGGTATGGTCAATCACCAGTTGCCGTTGCACCTTTTCCGCCAATTGACACAGTTCTAAGGCACTGCCTGAATCCAAGGTTAAGGGCTTCTCTGCCAAGACATGTAAGCCGGTCAAAAGTGCCTGCCGAACCATCGGGTAATGTGTTTCCGCAGGGGTCGCAATCACCACAGCGTCTAGATCCGGCAGTTCGATCGCCGCTTTCCAGTCCGTCAGTTGCTGGATTGATGCCTGCAACCCAAACTGTTGGGCCATGCGATCTAAGTTCGCTGGCAGGGGATCAACGATCGCCTGCACATTGGCTTGAGGGTGGGCTAAAAAATTGCGCAAAAGATGTTGGCCCCAGCGACCTAGGCCAAAAATTGCCACGTTGATTGGCTGCATAGGTTAGAACTCAATGGAAGAAGATGTCTCTTCAGCATTCCCCTGTGGGGGGTGAGGGGCACTTAATTGGACAAAGGCTATTTGCGCGGCAGCCTGTTCAGCGGCTTTGATCGATCGTCCCCGCCCGACACCTAAACACTGACCTTGTAGCCAAACTTCTGCTTCAAACCGTTCAGGATCGCCATGAACTGGGCGAATTTCACGACTGCGGTATTCGGGCAAAAGCTTTTGTTTCCCTTGAGTTAGGGTTTGTAGCGCTGCTTTGTAATTGTTGCGGGCAGGATCGGCCAAAATTTTCTCAGTGCTCTGCTGGAACAATGGATCTAGCCAAGGATGAATGAAGTCAAGATTCTGTGAACTGAGATAGAAGGCGGCCAGCACTGCTTCAAAACTATCAGCCAAGCGCGATTCTCTCCCATTGCTATCAGCAGCGGCACTCCCCCCCACAACTAGGTAACGCTCGAAATCATACTGGTCTGCAATGGCGGCCAAATTGCGATCGCTGACTAAAATCGATCGAATCGCCGTGAAATCGCCGACCTTTAAATGGGGATATTCTTTTAGCAAAAATGCCGCAGCAGCCAACTTGACCACCGCATCCCCCACAAATTCCAGTTGTTCATAGTTTGCAGTGGGTGAGGCGCTGGAATGGGTCAGTGCCAAATCTAGTAAATCCCACCGTAGCGCGAACTGCTCATCCAACCCTAAACGATGGACTAAGCTGACCAGTTGCTTTTGACGACGGGGATAGGGCAGGCTCATGGAGGGACGATCGCGCAGTATACCGCTTCTACCATCGCACGAAATCCTGACAAAACCCATCGATTTACCAGACTAGATCCACTAGACTTCCTGGTTAAGCAGACTGAAGCTTTTCATAAACTGTATGAATTTCTTGCAAAGTTAGATTACGACCTAACGGCGTCTGATGGGGATGCCCTTGGTGAAACAAGGTCTCCAAATTCAAAGTCGTAATCTGTAATTGCTCTGATGGGAAAATGATTGTAGTGGGGTCAAACCGACTGGGATGACCTTGCCGCCGCCGCACCATTTCTACGGTACTGGGTAAAACGCCGACCAACAGGGCTAAAACTTCCGTGGGTAAGCTCATGACGACTTGGCGACCAAAAAAGCCTTCTAGCCCCGCAAACAACCGCTCGACTCGACTGCCTGGATCGGGATGGTCAGCAATTTTGTGTAGCCAACGTCCCCATTGGATTCGTAAACCATAGGCTTTGCGACGAGCCTCCCAATCCTGCACGGGCACTAAATTCGGTGCACCGATCGCAATCACGGCCTGATAGGATTGCTCACCGGAACAAGCAACGGCTGCACCTGGGCCAGCAAATTCAGCATGAAATTCCTTGCACAGAATCAAGCCACTCCGTTTTTGCTCACCAACGGTCAGTAAAAAACCTGGGTTGCCTTCCGGAGTCACTTGGCTAGGGTTTAGGGTTAACAACGGGGTATTCACAAATTTACCCTATATGGAATTAGGTCGTTAACAGGTCAACTGCGAAGGTGAATGAAGAATTAACTCAGTGGCCCAATCAAAGTCTTTAAAAGACCAGAGAAATAGCCTCTCCAGCATCTCCATCCTAGGTTAGATTAGACACCCAACAGCGAATGCAAGCGGAGCTTTGCTGAATTTAAACATTACTCCAGCGTTTGTAAAGAAACCCCAAACCTTCCCCTGAGATTGAGCAAAGTTTGCTAATCATGGGAGTCCTTGGGGACTAAAAACTTGGCCTGAAACTGTGTCCTTGAAACCATAGTCCTCGAAACTGTGTCCTAGAAATACCTATGATTCCATGGGATACAGTCCTATCTGCTGTAATCCTAGGCGACAGACTGCTCTAGGCTAGGGGCAACCTTAACAAGAGGATTTAGAGCACCTCAACTTAGAGCACCTTAATTAAGGTGCTCTAAGCAAAGTCAGGAATTATAAGTGATCAATGAAAAAATAGGTATACCGACGATAACCAGAAGAGAAGGTAGATTGAGGAGATCTTCCTACACCTGACAAAAGACTTGAGAAAATCATAAACCTAGTGGTTGACAAAAAACAGTACTCTTTGAGATTTACACAAATCTACATATAACCTTAGAGAGATAACCTTAGAGCTCTATGCCATTCGATAGATACTGATCAATAAATTCTAGTCAATCAAAATACAGATAAACGCCCCATGAACTTTTCCTACGGATGATGGGGTACCGAAGAGACAGGGGGCTTAGAGACAGGGGGTTTAGAGACAGGGGTTAGAGACAGGGGTTAGAGACAGTGGGCGTAATGACAAGGAGCAGATACGATGCCTGAAGTGTGTTCTGCTGTAGGCTGCTTATCAATCAGTTCAGCAAAGGGCTGTAAGTCAGCCTGGAGACAAGTTAGCCTTAACAAGAAAAAACGGGTTCAAAAAAGAGAAGAGTCAGACATAAGCCGGGTTCTGTTCGCATCAGCAAGCTGACGCGGGCAGTTATCTATCTAGGACAGTTGTTTCCAACCGCCTCAAGCGGCACTCCGCAAAGTCGCCTCTGCGGAACGGAACCGGGAAAAGACCAACCTTGGTTCCATCGGCCTTGCTCCCTACCGGGGTTTACCGAGCCAGCACCTCACGATGCTGCTGGTGCGCTCTTACCGCACCTTTGCACCCTTACCTTTCAGATCCTAAATATTTAAGACCCTAGGGGCGGTATGTTTCTGTGGCACTATCCTCACGATCGCTCGCACTGGGCGTTACCCAGCAAGTCTGGTCTTTCGGGAGCCCGGACTTTCCTCAGAGGGAATCCCCTCCGCAACCGCCTCGCTGGCTCTTCTCTATTACTAGTGTATTACAGGGGCTACGGCTTCCCATCGCTTGATTAGCCTGAGGATTTGCCTGAACGCTGGGTTTGACGGCTTTTGGGGCTCGTTCGGAATTACTTTTTAGGATTCCAGGGCAATCCCGCTGTCCAATGCAACTTAGACATCGTGAACTTCATGGGTACGCGGGTACGGTAGCCTGTGACTGGGGTGTCATTATCTACAAACCGAAAGACGAGATCGAGGGAAAACTGAAGGGTGCGCTGGAGGGCAATGAATTCTAAATATCGGGTCAGGGGCGGCCCCGGTTTTCCTGGTTTACTTAAGTCAATTAAGGTTTTGGCGATTTCCATTTCGCCATTGTCCCCTTTGCGCTTCAGCATATCTTCAGCGACGATTTTTTCCTTCAGGGTAGTGCCAGGGGCGATCGCGCTGAAGGCTTGGTCTTGGAACAGGTCGAGGGTTGTTCCTGGGGTTAGGCGAGTGACGCGGCGAGCTTTGCCATCTAGGTCAGTAATAGAGCTATAGTCCCAATCAACATAGATGGGGTACTCGTTGGATTTGTTTTTAATCGAAATGGCCAGTTCCTTCAACTTATCGAATTCGTAGCGACCATCGAAGTTGAAGCTAATTTCAACCCAATCCTTGAGCTTCATTTTGTTGAGCCATTCTTCTAACTCACCTTTTTCTAGCTTGATTGTGAATTCATCATTAAATGAGTTGATGATCTGGTAGAGCACGTAGGTGACACACAGAAAGTAGATGGTGAGTAATAGAAGATCTGTGCTGGTCATGTAGACACATCAAGGAATCAACATTCCCCTTATACCATTGGTTTTCTAGATTGAACTGGTATTTTGTTGAGGTTGGGCTGAACAGCACTAGAAAGCATAAAAAATCAGGGATCCGATCGGATCCCCTGTTGCCCCAATATACTCAATCAAGATGGAATCAAGATTGATTAGGACATCACCCAGTTCACCAGCAGCCGCACACCATAACCCGTTGCCCCCACGCCGTTATAGCCATTTTCCTTATCGGCCCAAACGGGGCCAGCCACATCCAAGTGCGCCCAGGGTGTGTCTTTGACGAATTGCTTCAGGAAGACAGACGCGCTGATGGCCCCCCCGGCTCGGGCTCCGGTGTTTTTCATATCCGCTAAGGGGGACTTCATGCTGTCGAAGTAAGATTCTTCCATGGGCATGCGCCACAGCTTTTCACCCGCCGTTTCGGATGCTGACAGCAGGGCATTGGCAAGGTCGTCATTGGGACTCCACAGACCTGCAATGTCGTTCCCCAGAGCGATTACACAGGCTCCAGTCAGGGTAGCGAGATCAACGATCGCATCCACGCCCAGTTTTTCGGTATAGACCAAAGCGTCAGCCAGGGTGAGCCGACCTTCGGCGTCGGTGTTGTTGATTTCGATCGTTTTCCCATTGGAAGCAGTGAGGATGTCACCGGGGTGGATGGCTTTGCCACTGACCATGTTTTCCGTGACGGCGCTGATGAAGTGTACTTCCACGTCGGGTTTGAGTTCACCGATCGCTTTGGCAGCTCCAAAGGTAGCTCCGGCTCCGCCCATGTCGGTTTTCATCATTTCGATCGAGGCTGCTCCCACTTTCAGGTTCAAGCCACCGGAGTCAAAGGTTAAGCCTTTGCCGACGATCGCGACTTTTTTGCGGGGGGTTCCAGCGGGTTTGTAGACCAAGTGGATGAATTTGGGGGGAATGTCTGAGGCTTGGGCGACGCCAAGGAAGGCTCCCATACCTAGTTTTTCGCAGTCTGCTTGCTCCAGAATGGTCAATTCCATGCCGTAGGTTTTAGCCAAATCCTGGGCCATTTCCGCCATGGTGATGGGGGTGACGTAGTTAGCCGGAGCTGCCACCAATTCGCGGGTTAGGAAGATCCCGGAACAGATTTTTTGGGCGGTTTCGATCGCGACTTCTTGACCAGCTAGGCCAATGAGTTCGACCGTTTCAATTTGGCCATTTTCGTCTTTTTCCGACTTAAAGCGCAGATCTTTATAAAGAGCAAGTTCGACGCCCTCAGTGATGGCTTGGGCGACATTGCTGGCATCCAAGTTTCCCGTCGGTAGGGCAATCCCCAGGGTTTTGCATTTTTCGCGGCGGGCGGTTTTTGCGATCGTGGCAGCGGCGCGACGCATGTGATCCAGTTTGAGTTGATCAGCTTTGCCCAGGCCCACCAAAATCAGTTTCTTAAAGGTGCTACCCACCACACGGGTTGTTACAGTACTGCCGGGTTTGCCTTTAAATTCTGCATCGGCAATGACTTCTTTAATCAAGCCGGAAAGGGTGTCATCTAGAACTGCGAGATCTCCGCTGAGTTCGAGTTGGTTGTCAAAGAGGCCGATCGCGAGTCCGTCACCGGAAAAGTCGGTTAACGCGATCGCTGAACCTTGTACCTTCATGCGCATTCCCTTCTTTCATGGAGTCTAACAATGTTTTTCCATTGTAGAGGGCGAAGGAGATGTGGGTGTGACAGGGCGATCGAGGTTTATTAAGAGTTCGCAGTGAACAATTTGGTGATGATGGGATTGTGGCAGGATACAAGGCGTGGGATTGACGAATTTCTTGCTGTGTTTGCTTGGAGTCTCGCGATTAGTCAAGCACGCCAAGCCATCTGAGGCTGATTAATATGACACCTACTACGGTGAGGAAACCGAAGAACCAGAACGTATGACGAGTGATGCTTTCAGGTAGAAAGGTGTCGAAAGCATAGCCTTTTTCGGCTCCGTAGCGCACTGCGAGGGCCGTTAATGGGCATTTCATCCCATTACCGAAGAAAACCAGAGTTTCGATCGTCAGCAGCGCTAGTGAAATCCAAAGCCAGATTCCGGTATAACCTGTGATTCCTGAGTACAGCAGAATGCCGATCGCCATGACCATAATGATGTAGATCACGGTATGGATGGTGCGTACTAAAGCTAAAGCTTGAGCGTTCGTCATTTAATATCAGCACCTTTAGCGAGAAGACCATCTGATCACGACCCAGTACATAACATTGCCCTGCACTTAGGTTGGTCTTTTGTATAGTTTTACTAAAAAATATACAATCAGTCTGTACTTCCATATTGATAGATGTATCAACAATTCTGTTTGACTAAGTAACTAATTTAACAATCTTAATATCATTCTCAATACTGTAAATTCTGCTTACCAGAACTAGAGAGACATCTGATTGACTGAACCGCATCTACATCATCCGTCGAGCAATCACAGCATAGAAGGGATCACCACTGGCAAAACCCATCATTTGTAGAATTGCAGGAGCCTGCGATCGGTAGGCAATCACTTCCGGAGTGCTGAAACGAGGAATTGCTGCAAAATAGGACTTGACGAGTTCTACCCGATCGCCCTCAGACCCATCTCGCCAAGCCGCGATCGCCTTTTGATAAAACATGCGATTGGAAAAGCTGACAATGCAAAGTCCATTCGGTTTGAGAACGCGATAGATCTCAGTAAAAATGGCTTCGGGATATTGCAAATACTGCACTGACACAGTACACAGCACTGCATCAAATGATTGATCCGCAAGGGGGAGTTGTAGATCAACGTTGAGATTTTGCACAAAATAATGATTGAACCGAGGATTTTTTTGCAGCTCTTCTGGATTCAATCCGTGGCCTTCAACGTGGGAGAATTCCATTTCCTCCGGCAAGTGCGAAACCCAACTGCTCATCAAGTCCAAGACCCGCATTCCCGGTTGTAGGCGATCGCGATACAGATCTGTCAATTGTTGGATAAAACCGTCATCTACATGGGTGACAAACCGAGGATAGTCGTAAAACAAACGATCGTCGGAGGCATCGAGCTTGGTACGTTGTTCAGGCCGAAGTTGCATAACGCTGGATCCAACTGTGAGACTAGGGAACTTACTAAACCGAGCGCAATCGTCATCAGCAAGTATAAAGTTATGTTAACTGACCTTAGCCTAGACTGCCTATCGATGCAGCCTGAACCAGTTTTGCAGTTGCTCTCGGCAAGATTGCTCCAAAATGCCACTGATCACCGTGAGCCGATGGTTAGAAGCCGGACCATCGGGAATATTCAGCACACTGCGCACAGCCCCCGCTTTTAAATCATCAGCTCCATAAACTAACTGCCCCAATCGTGCCAACCCGATCGCCCCTGCACACATGGGACAGGGCTCCAAAGTGACATAGAGCGTGCAGTCATTCAAATGCCAGTTACGGCGAACTTTTCCCGCTTGTCGGAGTGCCAAAATTTCCGCATGGGCCGTCGGATCGTGATCCCGTTCCCGACGATTACTGGCTTCGGCTAAGACGTTTCCTGAGCGATCGACAATAATCGCACCCACGGGGATATCACCCGCTGTCCCCGCTGCTTCTGCCAGTTCTAATGCTCGTAGCATCCAGCGGCGATGGTGAAGATATTCAGGATGATCGATCGGTGGCGGAAAAATTGAATAGGGCACCGTCAAATGTTGACAATGTTGAGTGAACAATCCCAGGTTTAATTTAAGATCTCCGTTGGGATCATTGCAAGCATAATGAATTTACGATCGCGATCTTCAGTCCTTTCTGAATTTTAATTTCCCTAGCAAGTTGACAACCATGCCTAGCCCTGAGCTACAAAAATTGGCACAGTATCTCCTTGGTGAGTTTGATAATCGTGAACAAGCGATCGCTGATCCGATTTGGTATGTCCATCTGCGACTATGGCACCGTCTCACACCTCTATTTAGTGAAGATAGCATCACAATTTTTGCTGAACAAGCCAATATTCTTCAGCTTGATCACCCTTACCGCCAACGCCTTCTTCGGCTACAGAGCCCGCCAAACGGATATGGGCGTGACGGCCAAAATAGTCAGATTCAAGTGCAATATTATGGCTTTAAAAATCCGAGTCGATTCCAAGGCGCAGGACAGAACCCAACAAAACTCCAGGACATAACATCCGACGATGTTGAGTTCCTTCCGGGATGCGCCTTGGAGGTTCAACCAAAAAACATCATAGAAAGCTCTGGGATAGAACGCCCTGGCTATGCCGCGATCGCGCCAGAAGGTTCCTGTTGTCAGTTTTCTTACTTAGATCGCGGAGAACGAAAAACTGGCCACGTGGCCTTAGGGTTTTGGGTCGCTGAATCTTTTTTTTACAGTTACGATGAGGGACTTTCTCCAGAGACTGGAGAACCCATTTGGGGGGCACTCATGGGGCCTTACCAGTTTCAGAGACGCTAAAATTGAACGTTAGAAATTGCGATCGGCGATGGTAGAAAACACTTATCAATAACCATGACGCTAATCATGAAGGATGTACCGAAATCTATTGACGATTTCTGATTTACAATTCTTTGATAACTAGAAAACATTAATCCAGTTATGTATCTGTTGCTAAAGCGAGTTACCTGATGCTTCTTTAGGCAACTCCTCTGGGTACTCCTTCTAAGGCTTCTTCCTCAGTCTCAAAAATTTCGAATACTGAATCCATCATCGTTACCTCGAAAACCAAGCGAGCTTCGGGATGGACGTTACAAATTCTGAAACTGCCCCGTACCTTGTCCGCATCTCGCATTCCTGCAACCAAGGAGGTTAGACCGGAACTGTCAATAAAATTGACTTGTCCCAGATTGACAACAACATGATGACTTTGCTTAGAAATGCACTCTTGCAAAGTTAGACGAAATTGCCATGCAGTCGTAATGTCCAGCCGACCAACAGGTGTCAGGACAATTACGCTATTCCCATCACGGGTTGTATGAACTCTCTGCTCCATGTGTATTGACCTCTGATCTACGTCAATCACTGCTTTCCCCTGAGATTTAATGACACTGGTATAACTCAGTTATGCCCAAAAAGTGCTGTGCCTAAACAGAAACCCTAGATTCTCCCATTAGTTCAATGCTGAGTCATTCTCTAAAATTCCTCATAATTAGGACTGTTTGAGTACTACAGCGCTGACTAGGCTAAGTTATAGCCCAATGTGTTGAGTAAGGCGGGATCGTTAGCAGCTAACCTTACCGGTCATTATCTAGAAAACCAAAACAGCCTGAGGAGATCCCAAGCTGTCTCACCGATCAATGACTGAGTGTAGCCTTAGGTGAACCTAAGAAGCAACTGGCATGGGATCACTCGGATAGAAATGGGGGGGGCAGTCGGGAGTGATCCACCCATTTTAATTACTTGAACCCTAAATCGATTGGGATAGGGGCCAGTTGATCCAGTCTTGGGGTTTTAGGAAGATGTCATATAACCGAGCTTCGGGGGTTCCAGGCTCTGGGGCATAACTATATTCCCAGCGCACCAAGGGTGGCAATGACATCAAAATGGATTCCGTCCGTCCATTAGTTTGTAGGCCGAAAATCGTACCGCGATCGTAGACTAAGTTGAATTCTACATAGCGCCCCCGACGGTACAGTTGGAACTGCCGTTCCCGATCTCCGTACTCCGTATTCTGTCGCTTCTCAATGATGGGCACATAAGCAGGTAAAAAGGCATTTCCGCAAGCCTGCACGAACGAGAACAGGCTTTCCCAGGTTCGACCTTCCACAGCCCCGACCCGATCGCTATACTGGGCCGCAAGGGTATCCATTTGAGAACCTGGATAGGAAATGGGATAAAGTACACCCGTGGGATCCTGATAGTCGAAGAAAATTCCGCCTACACCCCGAGTTTCCTGGCGATGCTTCAGGTAGAAATACTCATCGCACCAGAGCTTAAAGGTGTTGTAATACTCCGGATGATGCTGATCGCAAGCAGACTTTAAAGTTTGGTGGAAATGCACCACGTCTTCTTCAAAGGGATAGTAAGGGGTTAGGTCGATGCCACCACCAAACCACCAAACCGGGCCTGCCTCGAAATAGCGATAGTTCAAATGCACTGTTGGGATGTAGGGATTTTTGGGGTGCAACACCATGGAAGTTCCCGTGGCATAGAACTCATGGCCCTGTGCCTCAGGCCGCTGAACCAAGATGGACGGCGGTAAATCCTTCCCCCAAACCTCAGAAAAGTTGACGCCACCTTGCTCAAAGACGTTACCGTCGCGAATCACCCGCGATCGTCCGCCGCCACCCTCTGGACGCTCCCAACTGTCTTGGCGGAAATGACTTAATCCGTCCGCCTCTTCCAATCCCTTGCAAATACTATCTTGCAGAGACTTCATCCACTGGCTCACCCGCTCACGGGAATCCGACGGTGGCATGTTATCAAGTTGGGGTTTGGAAGGGGTAGAGAATGCAGTCATAGGAGTCTTCGAGAGTGTGATAGATAGTTTTATGCTGGCGACAGAAAAACAACGACCTCTGCCAATCCTTTCTGGCAATCACTAATGTTGCCCAAGAGGGGCTAGCTCGAGGTAGCTTAACTCTGCTCAGTGCAACAAGCTGCAAGGGGTCTAACGTGAGCACTCATGACAGCGGTCGATCGTCTGTAACGACCTCAAAATAGACTACCGTGTATCGTTAACCACACCAATGGCAATCCTAAATTCGATGTCGTGAAACCTCTTCTCAGCAAGGGTTTGAGCCTTTGTTAAATTGTTTGAATCCTGCTTAACCAACCTTTGCATTGGGGAAGAGAACCTTGCAGGTCTCGTCAACAGGTAAGATTAATAAGGTAGATTTTTTAACATTTAGTAACGCTCGTCCTAGGCGATCGCCCCACCTAATTATTTGGTTATGACCCTGAGTGTAGAGTCTGTTTTAGAAGTCCTTAAACCTGTTCAAGACCCTGAACTGCGTAAAAGTTTAGTGGAACTGAACATGATTCGTAATGTTCAGGTGGCGGGAGGTCAGGTTTGCTTCACCCTGGTGTTGACCACGCCCTCCTGCCCCCTGCGGCAGTTTATTGTGGAAGATTGCGAAAAAGCGGTGCGGACGCTACCCGGGGTAGAAACCGTTGAAGTTGAAGTTACCGCAGAGACGCCCAAGCAAAAGAGTGCACCGGGTCGATCGGATGTGCCAGGGGTGAAAAATATTTTGGCAGTCTCCAGCGGCAAAGGAGGGGTGGGCAAGAGTACCGTTGCGGTGAACCTAGCCGTTGCCCTTGCCCAAGCGGGATCTAAAGTTGGACTGATTGACGCTGACATCTATGGCCCCAATGCTCCTACTATGCTGGGCTTAGCCGACGCCAAGGTGATGGTGCGTCAAGGGGAAACGGGTGAAGTGATTGAGCCCGCCTTTAACCATGGAGTCAAGTTGGTTTCCATGGGATTTTTGATTGATCCCGATCAGCCCGTGATTTGGCGGGGCCCGATGATTGACAGCATGGTGCGGAATTTCCTCTACCAAGTGGACTGGGGAGAACTGGACTATCTGATTGTCGATATGCCTCCCGGTACTGGCGATGCCCAACTGACGATGGCTCAACGGGTTCCCATGGCTGGTGTGGTAATTGTGACCACGCCGCAAACCGTTTCGTTGATTGATGCCCGTCGTGGGCTCAAGATGTTCCAGCAACTGGGCGTTCCGGTTTTAGGTCTGGTTGAAAACATGAGTTATTTTGTGCCGCCCGATTTGCCCGATCGCCAGTACGACATTTTTGGTTCGGATGGGGGCAAAAAGGCTGCGAAAGAATTAGATGTGCCGTTGTTAGGGTGTGTCCCGATCGAGATTCCGTTGCGGGAAGGGGGCGATCGTGGCTTACCGATCGTCCTTGCTGAGCCGACTTCAGCGTCAGCCAAAGCTCTCCGGGAAATTGCCCAAACGGTTGCGGCGAAGGTTTCGGTGGCTGCACTTGTCTAAGGAGCGAGATTGCCCATGTTTCAAAAAAGTCTGCCAAGAATTCACTGGCGATCGTTCATTCAGCCCTGGGAAGGGATGGATTGGTGGCTGTTTGCAGGCACAGTGGCACTGATGGTGCTAGGCGGCATCATGATTTACAGTGTGGAACACAAACAAGCGGTAACAGACTGGAGTCGCCATTGGATTACAGGTGGCGTGGGGATCTTTCTCGCACTTTTAATTGCTCGAGCTCGTTATGAAGTGCTGTTACAGTGGCGCTGGTTAGTCTACGGAATCACGTTGTTGGGTTTGCTTGCGGTGATGTTTTTCGGAACCGAAGGTCTCGGAGCCCAGCGATGGATTCCCATTGGCCCCTTCTACTTACAACCCTCTGAGTTTGCCAAACTCGGGGTAATCATCACCATTGCATCCCTACTCCATGAACGACCTGCTTCCACCTTTCCGGCCTTCCTCAGGGTGTTGGGGGTGGTTGCGGTGCCGTGGTTATTGATTTTTTTGGAGCCTAACTTAGGGACATCTTTGGTGTTTGGGGCGATTACCCTAGGCATGCTGTACTGGGGTAATGCAAATCCTGGCTGGTTGATTTTGATGCTGTCACCTGCCTTCTCAGCGATTATCTTGGGTTCTGCCCCCAATCTGATGAAAAATATTCAGCCTGCCCTGGAACCCTTCGGCATTGGGATTTGGTTGATTTGGATTCTACTAGTAGGGATTATTGCCTTTCGTAGCCTGCCTTGGAAGCGGTGGGGCACCTTGACCGCATTGGTTGCCAATCTAATCTCCGGAGGACTGTTTCGCTTCCTTTGGGAGAATGTCCTGCGAGAGTACCAAAAGGATCGGTTGACAGCCTTTATGCATCCGGAGTCCGATCCCCTGGGAAGTGGCTACCACCTAATCCAATCGAGAATCGCGATCGGGGCGGGCGAGCTATGGGGACGGGGGCTGTATAAAGGCACCCAAACCCAGTTGAACTTTATTCCGGAGCAGCATACGGACTTTATTTTCACGGCGATCGGTGAAGAACTGGGCTTTATTGGTTGCATTGCAGTTCTCGCAACCTTTTTACTGATTTGTTTTCGGCTGTTAATTATTGCGCAAAATGCTAAGGATGACTTTGGCTCACTGATTGCAGTGGGCGTCTTTTCCATGTGGGTGTTCCAGACATTTGTCAACATTGGGATGACGATTAACCTGTCACCTGTGACGGGCATTCCGCTGCCCTTCTTGAGCTACGGCAATGCTGCTTTGTTGATGAATTTTTTGGCGGTGGGAGTGGTATCTTCGGTCGCCAACCATCGGCAACGCCTACGATTTTAGGCAGGATTAAAGAGGCCAGACGACAGTCCTGAGGACTGTCTATCGATCTCAGAGGAAATTTCACTGGAATTTTCTGGGTTGTTTGTTTTTCTAGCCCGCCGAAACGCTAGGATTCCCGGTAAACTGAAATCTGAAGTACTGATGAATCAGCCCTATGATTTTTCCGGGTTCTGTGGTTCGTGTAACCAATGTGGATGATACCTACTACGGGTTTCAAGGTCTTGTGCAACGGGTCACTGATGGCAAAGTGGCTGTGCTCTTTGAAGGGGGGAACTGGGATAAAATCATTACCTTCCGATTGACCGAGCTAGAAGCTGTAGAAATGGGTGGCAAGAAGAAAGGGAAGTAAGTTGAATGCGACTGCCCCTCCCCCAGTTTGATACCAGTGCTCGATCGCCTCACCATTTTGCGGAGGTGATCGAGACTGCTACAACCGAATTTTTGGCCCAGTGTTTAGAGCCAGACGAGTTGGGTTTTCCGGCAATGCCCCCCTTTGGCAGTTGGGTCAAGGCGAAGGATGAAGAGTCGGGGAATACCATCTATGCAGTGGTCTACCATGCGACCACCAGCCCGATCGACTCTGTGCACCGGGCGCGGGCCTTGGGTTTATCGCTGGCAGAACTGCGGGAACAACAGCCGCAAATTTTTGCCATGCTGAAGACGGAATTTCGGGCCGCGATCGCGGGATTTCAGCCCGCTCGCAAGGGAGCCCCTGCATACCATCATTTGCCGCCGCGCCCACCCCAGATTCATCAGGCCGTCTACAGTTGTCCTGTGGATGAAGTAATTGCTTTTACAGAGCAGTTAGACTTTTTGCGGACGTTGTTACAGGTGACGGGGGCACCCGTGGACTCCTTAGTTGCAGCGACCTTGAGAGAAATTTATCAACTGCGTAAAGCCGATCGGGCTTGGTTAGTACAGGCAGGACGAACCCTCAGTGTCTTGCTGAAAGATGATTACGATCGCCTCCGAGTGATCCTCAGCCAAATTTATGTGAACTAATTTGCACCGTCAGAAACCATCAAGAGACAGACCTTTTAGCTAATAAGCGGATGGCCTGACGCTCCCCTAATCTCACCGGACTCCTGATTGTGTGGATCCTTATTTTAAGTAGTGGCTTGGCGTTTTATCTGGCATGGAATTTAGGCGCGAATGATGTCGCCAATTCTATGGGAACTTCTGTGGGGTCTAAGGCAATTACTCTGCGCCAAGCGCTGGTCATTGCCGGAATTTTAGAATTTGTGGGAGCTGTTCTCTTTGGTCGTGGGGTTTCACAAAAATTAGCCACGGGGGTCGTGAATCCCAGTTTATTTCTCGATCGCCCCGACTGGTTGCTCTGGGGAATGGTCGCCGTTTTGATCACCACGAGTCTTTGGCTAAATCTGGCAACGTATCTGGGTTTACCCGTTTCTTCATCCCATGCCACAGTCGGCGCGATCGCGGGCATGGGTTGGATAGCTTGGGGATTCTCAGCTGTTAACTGGAAATCGATCGGCACCATTTCGCTCAGTTGGATTGCTACCCCTGTTCTCAGTGGTTGCCTTGCTGCCCTACTCTACAGCCTATTGCGCTTTTGGATTTTCGACCGTCCTAATCCTGATCGGCATTTACAGGAATGGATTCCCTGGTTAGCGGTTCTCCTGACAGGAACCTTTGGGGTGATTGTCTTGCCGACCGTGGTTACGTCAATGGTTGCATTACCGAGTTTGCGGGAAATTTCGTTGCCACCCTATACGATCTCCCTCGGTATCGGGAGCCTTGCTGCGATCATCATTACCTTTGCGCTCTGGGGATCGATCAGCGCTAGCGCTGATCTAGGATTACTTCGCTTCCAACTGGAAACTGTTTTTGCACGGTTTCAGTTGCTGAGTGCTTGCTGTGTGGCGTTTGCCCATGGATCTAATGACGTTGGCAATGCGATCGCGCCTTTTGCAGCTATTCTGTCCATTGACAAAACTCACCAAGTTCCGCTGGCGGATTTGACGATTCCTCTATGGGTGCTGGCTTGGGGCGGTTTAGGGATTGTGACGGGTCTAGCTCTGTGGGGACATAAAGTGATGGCCACGATCGGTGAAGGGATCATTCCGCTACAACCCAGTGGAGGCTTTTGTGCAGAGTTGGCAACGGCAATGACGATTTTGTGTGCCTCCCGCTTGGGTTTACCCGTTTCGACTTCCCACGCGCTGGTGGGGGCTGTGGTGGGTATTGGCTGTGTGCAAAATTGGCGATCGATTCAGCTATCGACCCTCCGTTCGATCGGATTAAGTTGGGTGGCAACCATTCCGATCGCGGTGCTTTTGGGCGCTGGAAGCTTTTATGTGATCCGGATATTGATGCCGATCGTTGGAAATGGAATGTCATAGCCTCAGATTGGGTACCCTTAGGGAAAATCTTCTACAAAAAATAGAGGCTATTCCCCGTCTACTGTGCCGTAAGTTGCCAAGCTTGTGCTGTCAGCGTCCTATCCTGAAAATCCTATGAATCCTGTGATTGATTTTCCAACGATGCCCCCAGTGGATGCCAACGATGCGTCGCTCCCCAAGACGCAAGCTACGTTTTATCGCTTGCTCCATCAATGGCGAACTGTAGATCCTGAGGCTCGATCGACGGTGGAGCAAACCCTGTGGACCATTTTTGGGCAAACCCAAGCCATCATGATTTTGGATATGTCAGGCTTTTCCAAAACGGCCAATACGCAGGGAATCCTGCCAGCCCTGTCTAGGATTCAGCATATGAATACAATCGCAGTGCCCCAGTTAGAAGCTCAAGGGGGACAGGTGATTAAATCTGAGGCCGATAATATTTTTGCTATTTTCCCGACTGTTGATGCAGCCGTTGCCGCTTCGTTCAACACATTTAAATCAGTACAGGCGGAAGGACTCAATGTTGCGATCGGAATTGGCTACGGATCCATTTTTGTAATTGAGGATCCTGTACAAAAAGATTTTTTTGGAGATGAGGTTAACCTAGCCTCCAAATTGGGAGAAGATACCGCTGAAGGGGGTGAACTGATGATCACTGAAGCTGCCTATCAGCAACTACAAACCCCGGATCACCGCTGGGCTGAGTTCCATCTAGGCATTTCCGGTATTCAAATGGTGGCCTACCAGTATCAGTTCGAGGAATCTGACTTATCGGCCTGAGCGATGCGATGGCAACGATTTCACGTTTGTTACCCCGCATACTTTTTCCACAGCCTCGGGGTCAATTGACTGACTATCCCAACGGGCACTTCTGCCAATGCCCTGAAGCTCCAAAACTTGTCCAGTCATGTTTTTGCAGTTGACCTGTAAAGGCATAAACTTCCGCACCCCGAAGCAAGCAGTCCCGCCCGATTGTCCCGCTGTGACTGTAATCGTCGTGACTCGTTCGTTACCTCGTTCGTAAACATCTTCAGGATCCATATAGTAACCACAGGCTCCCCGTATATCCATCAGATGGACGCTGTACTTAGTATTGAAATAATCGTAAATAATCGCTGGTGCTAGCTGTGTTGCTTGGGCTGGGGCTACTTTAGTGAGCTGAATCATCCCCGTCAAGATTGCGGGTGATAGCCATAAAATTTGAAAAACCTGAACGGTGGTTACCAACGAGAACGATCGTTGAGAACCTTGGGAACTTAGATTCAGCATTTCTTCTCCATTACCTTTCATGCCATATCGATCGCTGCATAAGCAGGAAAATCTGTCTCTCATCCGCTGATTAACTGCTTCCGGTTACTGCTGAAAGATTCACTAGGTTCAATCTTACCCAAGCTTATGCAATTGAGTGGAAGGAGACAATTTACGCTCTGGCAATCATCCTTAGCAGTCATTGGGCCAGTCCTCAGGGGTGTGGGATTAAGCTATGACCTAGATGTTCAGGGAAAAAGTTTCAAAGATCTTGCCCACGAGGTAAACACTTATTTTTCTCAATTCTACTGCTCTATTTCTCAATCTTAATGCCGCATAATTGCAACATCCACTCTGACTCTCCCATGAATCTCATTGTTTATTCTATGCCCTCTTTTACTAACTCTATTCTGTGTACATAGTGTGTACATAGATCGTGTGACTATAGATTAGTCATTTACATCGGCAGAGATTGTCTGTGCATGATTGCTGAATGGTTGCACGATCGTGGCTTAACAAGTCTATGGCGTCTGTGAAGCAGTGGCATCAATGGAGATAGATTTTTCCTGAACACAACTTGAGCCACGAAGAGGTAAACGTATTGGGCCAGAGAAGATATTTTCTTTGTAATGCGTGCCTAATCTTTTCTGTATCTACCTTCCATACGCAATTTATTACATGTGAAGGATTCTTATACCAATGCGGAAATTCACTCAGTTTCTGGCTATTTCCAAGAGTTATATCGCCTGTTCTCTAGGCGCAGTGAATCGAGCCAACGCCGTTACGTTCACGGAACCTGCTGATATGGATGCTGGAAATACCCTGACTACAGCCGCTACCATTGCAGGCACTACGGGAACCAGTAGCGTGATTAACGGCCATATTGACACTAGTCAGTATCCTGACCTGTTTAAATTTGTCATTGATGTGGCTGGGATGACGACTTTTGACGCCAATCCTACCCAAGATTCTGGTTTGAATATCAATCTGTTTTTGTTCAATGCAATGGGCAATCCCATGTCTCCCTTTGCAGAACCAACGGATTCTAATTCGATGGCATTTATGTTAGATCTGGCCGCAGGAACCTATTTCCTGGGGATTGGGAGTGATGACTTGGATGCCTTCGATCGCAACAATCACCAAATTGCAGGCAACGATACCCCCACGATCGATCCTCAAGGTGTACTCGATCATTGGACGCCTGGATTTAAGGAATCCGAAGGCAAGTATACGATCGCCTTGACTACTATACCCAAGGCCACCGATCCCACGACTCCTACCGATCCTAAAGATCTCACTGATCCTTCCCACTGATCCTAAAGATCCCAAACATTATCGCCATTAGCGGCATTGGAGACGCTGGCATCATCAGCGATATTTTGAGAAAGGCCGTATCCTCAAGGGCCCTGGTGCACCCCTGATTCCTGGGCCTAAACTGATCAAAGAGACTCTGGCTGTCAATATTGCTGCTATTCAGAGTGATACCGTGAATCCTGCGATCGTAGGTACACCAGTCCCAACTCCGACGCTGCTACCTGGTCTGCTGATTTTAGGAACCAGCCTGTTTCGCAGGAAAAAAGAGTCTGTGGTGTCCCCTGGAGAGGATTGGCAAGGTTTAGCCTGACCTAGTTAGCCTGACCTAGGGGGAGGTTGATCTCAGGAGGATAGGCCCATCTCAGAGATATACCAGACTTAAAACTTGCTAACTCACAAGGTTTCAGGGAGTTTTGATTAAGCAAGACTCCCTGAAACCTTCGATAGAAAATAATCAACGGAGAGAGAGGGATTCGAACCCTCGTTGAACTTACGCCCAAACAGCATTTCCAGTGCTGCGCCTTCAACCGCTCGGCCATCTCTCCAAATTGTATTGTCAGGCAATTTGCCCCAACAAGATTTCATAGTACCAGAGATTGCCGCATACTGAAAAGGTAAATCAAAAATTTTTGTTCCCATCCCATTTTTCTATGAGTCGGCTTCATACCGTTCGTATTCATAATCGGCAAAAGGGCACTATCCATGAAATACAGGTGCCCGACGATCGCTATATTCTGCACTGTTCTGAAAACCAGGGTGCCGATCTGCCCTTTTCCTGTCGTAACGGAGCCTGTACCGCCTGTGCTGTACGAGTCCTCTCCGGCACCCTAGAACAACCAGAAGCAATGGGGCTGTCCCTTGACTTGCAACGTCAGGGCTATGCGTTGCTGTGTGTCAGCTATGCTCGCTCTGACTTAGAAGTGGAAACCCAAGATGAAGATGAGGTTTACGAGTTGCAATTTGGACGCTATTTCGGTAAGGGGCGGGTACGGTTTGGTCTACCCTTAGACGAAGATTAGCGATCGGTTAGCATCCTTGCAGCCTGTTAAGCGTTGATCTCAATCAGCATGGGTATCACTATTGATGTTGATCATGATGGCAATATCAGATGGCAATAACGCATAATTTTGTCTTGCACCCCTCTTGGGGTTCAATCGCTCTGATTGAGTCACGCTTGACTGCGTTACTTCTGATAGCCCCTTCTGATTTTGTTGCTTTCAATCCAGTCCTTTTTCAGAACAACTGCCCATGTCCCAACTCGAAGTTTTTCTTGATATTGCCACTGAAGCTGCACTGGCTGCTGGTGCAGAGCTACAAAAGTATTGGGGTAACCTGCAAGATATCCAAGAAAAAGGCCGTCCTGGTGATCTCGTAACAGAAGCCGATCGCGCGGCAGAAAAGGCGGTTCTCACCGTTTTGCATCGTCATGTTCCGAATCATTCGATTTTGGCGGAAGAGACTGGGCAAGTGGGCACTCTAGATGATGAGTTTCTTTGGGCGATCGATCCCCTGGATGGCACGACCAACTATGCCCACCAATATCCCTGCGTGGCAGTTTCCGTCGGGTTAATGATTCAGGGGGTTCCCCAAGTGGGTGTGGTGTATAACCCAATTCACCAAGAACTCTATCGAGCTGCGAAAGGTCAGGGTGCAACACTGAACCGTCGATCGATCCAGGTCTCCTCGACCGCAGAACTGAGCAAAAGTCTGCTTGTGACCGGTTTTGCCTACGATCGCCATCAAACCGCAGACAATAACTATGCGGAATTCTGTCACTTTACCCATAAAACCCAAGGAGTGCGCCGGGATGGTGCAGCAGCACTTGATTTGGCCTATGTCGCTGCCGGTCGTTTAGATGGGTTTTGGGAACGGGGGCTGTCCCCGTGGGATATGGTGGCGGGTATCGTTCTTGTGGAAGAAGCGGGGGGACAGGTAACCGCCTATGATGGTTCCGATTTCCAACTGCGATCGGGGCGAGTTTTGGCGACTAACGGCAAGCTGCATTCCGCCATGGTGGAAGAACTCCAGCAAGTCAAGCCATTAGCAGCTTGGGTCTAACCCTGAGACTCTCAACCCTTGGACGGATGGGCTAGCCCAGGATTTTGGATCGCGTTCCCCCATCCATTCGCTGACTACACTACACTAAACAAAATGACATCCTAGGCAGGTTGAGAAGCATGGTGTTTCAAATTCAACGGGGGCTGTTCCTAGCGGATTTTGCCGATCACTACGCTACTTTAGGGCTGCCCATTACTGCAGATCCTAAGGAAATTCGCAAGAACTATCTCAAAATTGCGCGACGCTTACATCCAGATAGTGCAGCCTCCGCCAGTGATACGGATAAACAATTGGCAGAACAGTTGCTCTCCAAACTTGTGAATCCTGCTTGGGAACAACTATCTCAGGATAAAAATAGAACGGAATATGTTTTGCTGCTGAAGCTGAAAGGAAAAGCGGCGGCTCGACAGACGATCGATCCAACGAGTTTAAGTGCGATGGCGCAGGAACTGATGACGGCAAGTAACCTGGATCATGCCTACCGAACTGCAGTGCAGGAATTATCTAGCCGTCAGTATGAGCAGATGGATCAGGCGATCGACCTCACTGGACAGATTAGTGAAGTCAATCTCGTCTATTTGATGCGGAGTGAAGGAGAGGGGTTAAAAATAGGCCGTCCCCAGAGTGCGGCGGAATCTTCAGCGAGAACCTCATCATCATCAACGAATGCGGCTACATCAGCGCCCCCAGCCTCCGGAGACAGAACTAAAACACCCTTTGCCCATATTCCCCGGCAATCCTTGGCAGAGCCCTACTACAATCGGGCAGAAGTGGCCTTTAGAAGGCAGAACTATGCCCAGGCTGTTTTGGAGCTACGGGACGCCCTCAAGATTGAGCCGAAAAATAGTCGGTTTCACAGTTTGATGGGGATGGTCTATTTGGAACAAAAACAAGCTACGATGGCTCGCATTAGCTTTGATAAGGCGCTGGAATTTAACCCAGAGGATGAAATGGCTCTGCTGGGGAAACAACGTCTTCAGCAAATGACTGCAAAAACGACCCCTACCAATGGTGCAGCCGGAAAGTCTGCGGCGGACAAGCCCACCCCTGGGAAATCGGGGGGTAAGGCAAATGACAAATCCGATGGAAAATCCGGCGGATTATTTGGAGGGCTATTTGGGAAGAAGAAGTAATGGTTTATCAGCCGCCAAGTGGGGCGAGGGATTTACTGCCCCTGGATGTTGCGCAAAAGCGTTGGATTGAACATCGAATTCAACAAGTTTTGCATCGCTGGGGGTACCACCGAATTATCACATCCACCCTAGAGCGTTTGGATACTTTGATGGCAGGTGGGGCGATCGCTCAACGCCAAATCTTGCAGATCCAAACAGCAGATGATGAGGCTCTAGGTCTCCGTCCGGAATTAACGGCGTCGATCGCACGGACGGCAGTGACTCGGTTAGCGGCGGGTAATCAACCCCAACGGCTTTACTACAATGCCAATGTCTTTCGGCGACCGGAAGAAGGGAGTTACAGTGGCCAGCAGGAGTTTTATCAAGCGGGCGTGGAATTACTGGGTGGTGGCGGACTCTTAGCCGATGCGGAAATTTTGCTGCTGCTGCTGGATAGCCTGCAAAATGTGGGGCTAGGATCCCACTGGCAGCTAGTGTTGGGCGAAGCGGGGCTAACCCGATCGCTCCTCCTAGCCTTTCCGGAAGCGATTCGATCGAAAATCCGACGGGCGATCGCCCACCTCGATCGCATTGCCCTAGAACAGATGCCCTTGTCTGATGATTTGCGGGAGCGGGCTTTGTTTCTCCTAGAATTGCGGGGCAAGCCAGCGGACGTGATTCAAAAGGTGAGCCGTCTCCCGTTGGATGAAACCCAATGGGCTGCCGTTAACCATCTCAAGTCTCTGATTGAGCTCCTGCAAACGACGATTCAGATGCACACAGATAGCGATTCTGCCACCATTCCGATCGTGCTGGACTTGAGTTTGATCCGCACCTTTGACTACTACACCGGAATTGTGTTTGAAGTCATCAGTGCTGGCCCAGCAGGGCAATTTATTCTGGGTCAAGGGGGTCGCTATGACGAATTGCTTGGGGTGTACCATCCCCAGGGAGAATCGCTGCCAGGGATTGGCTTCTCGTTGGAACTAGAGCGTCTCCATCAAGCCCTCTTGCCCACGGGACAGTTACCCAACACCACGCCCAGTAGCGATTGGCTGGTGGTGTCTGGGCAGGAAAGCACCCATGCGATCGCCTTTGCTCATAGCCAGAAATTGCGGCAGTCCCAGGAGATACTGCGCGTGGAAGTAGACTTGGGGGGACGATCGAAAGAGGGGATCCGCACCTATGCCCAAGGGCGGGGCATTGCCAATATTGCTTGGATTGAAGCCGATGGTTCGATCGTGGAAGAAACGCTGGCACCTGTGCTGTAATTGCACACACGCTTGCAACTAGTGGAATGATTGCCCTGCGATCGAGGGTGGGTATCCAACTTTGTCTTGGGCCAACACTTGTCCTAAGGGAAAACCCTCGTTAACCTAGATTTCTGTATCCTTAAATCCTGTTAGAAGAGAGAACACCGTGGCCCATTCGATCGTGAGCGATGTCTGTGAAGGCGTTGCAGATTGTGTTTCCGCTTGTCCTGTCGCCTGTATCCATCCCGGCGAATCCCCGAGCAAAAATTTAAAGGGAACCGATTGGTATTGGATTGATTTTTCAACCTGTATTGATTGTGGGATCTGTTTGCAGGTGTGCCCGGTGGAAGGCGCGATCGTGCCAGAAGAGCGCCCCGATCTGCAACTCCACAAAGCCTAGGCTATCTTGCCTCGACCACCCAAACTCCTTGGATCGGAATTCCCCATCTCACGGTACAGTTTGGGTGGTTCAATGTTCTGAACAGTTGTTTGGCCTTCATCCACAGCCCATTACGATCTGACCTATTCCATCCCCTAAAGACCCATGGCCGATCCCATTCTGGTTGTTGAAAATGTCCACGCAGGTTATATCAAAGATTTAGATATTCTCCAAGGCGTGAATATGGTGGTTCAGCCTGGGGAGTTGGTGACGATCATCGGGCCGAATGGAGCGGGTAAGTCAACGCTGGCTAAAACTATTTTTGGTTTGCTAACACCCCACAAGGGCCAGATTATTTTTAAGGGTGAAGCGATCGCAGGGTTAAAGCCGGATCAAATTGTGCCGAAGGGCATGGGCTATGTGCCGCAGATTTCCAATGTCTTTCGCTCGTTGACCGTGGAAGAGAATTTAGAAATGGGAGCCTATGTGCGCAATGTGGCGCTGGACCCATTGAAGCGGGAAATGTACGATCGTTTTCCGAAGTTGGGCGAACGGCGGAAACAACGGGCGGGTACGCTGTCCGGTGGAGAACGGCAACAACTGGCGATGGCAAAAGCGTTAATGTTGCGTCCCAGTTTGCTTCTGCTGGATGAACCATCGGCGGCGCTATCCCCGCTGATGGTGGCTTCGGTGTTTGAGCAAATCCAAGAGATTCAACGATCGGGGACTGCGATTTTGTTAGTGGAACAAAATGCTAAGCAAGCGCTGAAAATGTCCGATCGGGGCTACGTCCTAGAATCGGGGCGCGATCGCTTTGAGGGACGGGGTATTGACCTATTGAATGATCCTAAGGTAGGCGAACTGTACTTAGGGGTGGGCCAAGCGCACTAGTCAAAGAAACCTATTGCGCAAACTAATCAGAAACTAATGCGAGAAGATTCCAGCGAGTAGCAGGGGCACAGCAATGGCGAGGCTCACAATCAACATCAGTGTGCCTGCATCGACGTTGATTTCCCGAGGAATGAGTTCCTTCGGTGGAGGATTCTGCTGAGAATTGGGTTTGTTCGGCTTGCTGTTCATCTATTTATGTCAGCACGACGGCCTAGGAGCTTGCGGCTTCAGTCCAGGGTGTGTGCTGTTCTCTCCTAGTTTCAGGGTAGCTTGCTTACGGGACGGCTCGATCGCTTTGTTGAAGTTCGTAAAACTTAAACCCTTAGGCGTTTCGCTCTAACCAAGCCGTCAACTCCTCGACCTGCGTGAAATCTAACAAAGCTTCGCCTAACGCTTCCAGTTGATCGATCGACAGCCCCTCAACCTGGGCAATAGCTTCCGGAGAAAGAACACCTACTCGTCGGGTGAGTTGTTTCAAGATCAGCGATCGCTCCCGCTGAAGCCCTTCTTGTTTTCCTCGCTGCTCACCCAATCGTTCGCCTTCTCGCAAAATCTCTTGGTACCAGGGTGACTCTTGCAGTACTGCCATATCCCACCTCATGATTTGCTGTACAACTTCACTTCCCAACACAAAACTAGCAAAAAATGCCAGCAATGATTCCAACTCAACTAATTGCCCATCCCCACGCAACTGATTCAAGGCTCGCTGGACTACCGGAGTTTGTCCGCCATTCTTCAATACAGGCACAAAGGGTAAGAGTGCATTTAACGACTGCTCAAACACGATCGCAGCGTCTACTTCCCATAGGTTAATCACCCGGTAATCTTGCCGCACCTCCAGTCCCATGAAACTGGAAAAAGCCTGCTCCCACTGCGAGAACAGACTTTTTCTAACTGACCTTACTAGCTACTCAGATCCTTCAACGAGACTCGATCAACTATCTTCGATCGCCCGTTCAAGCTGCTTGCGCTCCGGCAAACCCAGCATATCGGCATTCGTCTTACCAGGAGCCACCATGGGATAACAGTTCTCATCCCGCCGCACATGCACATCCATCAGCACCGGGCCATCATGGGCCAGCATTTCCGCAACGGCCTTAGACAAATCATTGCGATCGTGCACCACAATGCCCTTCACCCCGTAGGCTTCCGCCAACTTGGCAAAGTCCGGCATGGAAGGCTGCATGTTGGAAGAAGAATAGCGCTCACCATGGAATGCCTGTTGCCACTGCCGCACCATGCCTTGCCAACCATTATTGATAATCACGGTCTTCACCCCAATGCCGTACTGCATCAGCGTGCCTAGCTCCTGAATGTTCATCTGGATGCTGGCATCACCGCTAATACAAATTACCTGCTCATCGGGGACTGCAACCTTGGCACCCATGGCCGCTGGCATCCCAAAGCCCATGGTGCCTAGCCCTGCACTGGAAATCCAACGACGGGGGCCATTCTTGAGGAACTGCGCTGACCACATTTGGTGCTGACCCACATCCGTGCTGTAGTAGGCGTGGGGCGCTTGCCGACCCACTTCCACAATCACTTCTTGGGGAGATAGCATCTCGGGATAGCTAGGCACTTGCAGCGGATAATCTTCCTTCCAGCGGGCAATCCGACCCAGCCAAGCCTCCGTTTGGCCAGGATTTTGGGGATCGGCTTCCGCCTGACTGCGTTCCAGCAAGTCTTGCAGTACAACCTTCACGTCCCCGACGATCGGCACATCGGGCTGGCGAACTTTGGCCACTTCCGCCGGATCAATATCAATATGAATCACCTTGGCATGGGGGGCAAAGCCGTCCAGTTTACCTGTCACCCGATCGTCGAACCGTGCTCCGACTGCAATCAACAGATCGCATTCCGTCACCGCAAAGTTGGCATAGGCTGTCCCATGCATCCCTAACATCCCTAGGGCCAATGAATGGTGCTCATCAAAGGAGCCAATGCCCATCAGGGTCGTGGTTACGGGCATTTGGAAGCGTTCTGCCAGTTCCTTCACTTCATCCTGTGCGCCAGAAACGATCGCGCCACCGCCAACGTAGAGTAGCGGACGATTGGCCTGACGTATCAGCTTCAACGCTTGACCAATTTGGCGAGGATTACCCTTCACCGTGGGTTTATACCCCACCAGCCGCACATTCCCCGGTTCAACGGGTACGTAGTCAAAAACTTCTAAGCCCACATCTTTCGGTACATCGACTAACACGGGGCCAGGACGCCCAGTGCTGGCAATGTGGAACGCTTCCGCCACCACCCGTGCCATTTCCCGTGGATCCCGTACCACATAGGAATGCTTGACGATCGGCAGGGTGATACCCCAAATGTCGGTTTCCTGGAAGCCGTCGGTGCCAATCATGTGGCGGGGGACTTGCCCTGTAATGACAACCAAGGGAATGGAATCCATATGGGCTGTCGCAATCCCCGTCACCAAGTTAGTTGCACCAGGGCCAGAGGTGGCAAAACAGACCCCCACCTGCCCCGTCGCCCGAGCATAGCCATCGGCAGCGTGAGCAGCCCCCTGCTCATGACGAACCAAAATATGTTGCAGGTCACCCCGCTCTTCAAACTTATAAAGTTCGTCGTAGATGGGTAGAATAGCACCGCCTGGATAGCCAAAGATATGCTTCACGCCGTGGCGTTTAAGGCTATCGAGCAGCGCATAAGCACCTGTTACCCGTTGGACTGCTACCGATTGCTGCAATTGCACTGGGGAACCTCACCAAAAGCGTCTAGATGGATAGAAGTAAAGTTTCCTGAAAAGAGAATTAGCCTTAGGATACCCAAAATAGAGGGACTGGCTGAGCCGATCGCACATAGCAGCTAACTCAAAAAAGCTGCACTGCTATATAGATATATAGACCGACTGTATCGACTATATAGATCGACTTTAAGCAAAGTATCTAGATCCGGAAGGAATTTCTTTTTGGAATTTTAAAATTAGTTCTGTAACGACTGATGCAATTCTATAAGACCTAAGTCTAGAGGCGATTTTGTTCTCTGTCGAGGTCAATAGGCTTAAAAATTTAGGCTGATTTGGCTAGAAGCTTTATGTTATCAGCTATACAGCCGTTAGGACTGGTCAACAGCTGATGACATCGTTACAACCTGTCGTTACAACCCGTCGTTATCAGTCCCATAAATACAACCGCAAGACCAATGAGCAGGCAACCTAGCTCATCCTTCTGAAGAGATAAATCTGAAGAAATTAAAGTAAAAAAGCACGTCCAGAAAATTTCGCGGGCCTAATTCATAGGACATCTTGAAAAACCTGACGGCTCCTATGCCATGTCCAAACCCCGATCGCCGCTACAATCACGCTAATGCCCAACAGAACATACCCTGGATCGTGAGGTGAATTGGGATTAGCCGGATCTAGGGGGGGCGACAGTTTGACGAAAAACTCCGTCAACACCAGTGGTAGGGAAATCGCGATATTAATCACGTTGTTTTGGAAGCCGAAGACCTTGCCTCGCATGGAAGCTGGTGTTTGCTGTTGAATTAGGGTTTGCATAGGGACAACAATCAGCACCGATCCCAACCCCAAAAAGGCACTTAAGACCAGGGCAAGCGTCAGTTGGTGGATAAACGCAAAACAAAACAACGCAAAACTCACGCTAAGGAAGCCAATCAGGGGAAGGGGTTTATGGTGGAAGCGATCGCCCATCACATTCAACAGCGTTGCGCCCAAAATCATGCCGACCCCCGCCGCCGCAATCAAAAAGCCAAATTGATCAGCCTTGAGAAGTTGCCCTGGACTCACTTGAATTTTGCTGGTCAGGGCGATCGAAAGAACGGTTAACGAAGCAAAGACTGAGTAGATAATCATCAACTGCACGATCGCATTGCTCACCAGACGATCTTTCCGCAGGTAGGCCAGCCCCGCTTTGAAATCTTGCCAAGGGTGCAGGGTCTCTTCCGTCCGTTGGCGAGGTTCTCGCATGGGCAGGCGAGCGAGGATGACAGCGCCTGCCAAGTACAGAAAACCTACTGTGAATTCCTTACCAAATTCAAAGGGAATTTCGCCCAATCCTTGACTGAGATGTTCCACAAGATCAAAAATGGGCGACGCGATCGCATGACCCACAACGATCGAACCAATCATCGTTGTGGCAAACAGGGAATTGGCTGCGATAAGATTTTCTCTTGCAACCAGAAAAGGTAGGGCACTTTGCTCGGCAGGGGCAAAGAACTGCGTCAAAATAGATTCGACAAAAACCACGAAGACTAAGAGCGGAAAGCCTCCCGGTACAAAGGGTAGAAGTAACAACATCAGTCCGCGCCAGAGATTGCAGTGAAACAGGACAGATTTCTTGCGCCGTCGATCGACAAAAATTCCCGCAGCTGAGCCAAACAGAATCGCTGGAATGGTGGAGGCAATAAACAAAATTAGCAGCCGTGAATTTGGATCCAAGGCCCATTGCATTGCGCCGAAGTTAACTTCAAAGGTTTGATAACGCAGGTTCTCTGTAAGGAGAGAAACTTGGAGGGTCAGAAAAATCTTATCTGCGAGTTGGGAAACAATTTGGCCAATCCAAAGCTGCATAAACGAGCGATCGCGCAGGAGGGCCGAAAAACCAGTGGCTTGGGGTTGCTGACTCACGGGGTGCATACAGTCATGGGGAAAAAGGGTGGCTTAACACGCAGTAACCTGAGCACAGTGGATTGAGAGAAGGTGAACTGAGGCAAGCCGTCCCCTAGTGTGCAGTCTAGAGGTAGATTCTGGCTAGTCTTAAAGAAAAATGTCTCAGCACTTTACACAAAGTGAGATCTTCCATCCGTACAGTTACTCAAGATAGTTATCTGTTCAGGGTGCCCAGGAGTATTCTCAACGGAGTCCTAATGGAGAGGTGTAAAATCACAAATCAAAGTTGTAGCGACTTTGACTTAGCTTATGGTAGAACAGAGAGATAAGAGTGCATAACTTAAGTTTCTAATTAACGGTCTCTAGTCAACGGTCTCTAATCAACCGTTAGATCTGAGTTTGAATCTGAGTCTAGGGGGCAAGACCTAATTGACCCCAGTCAATTAACCAAGCGTTTAATCCGACGATTAATCAGTTCATACCCCCAAGTCTTTCCCCCAAGTCTTTTCCCAGCAGTAGTGCCACTGTAACCATGACTTCGCTGCACCAATGATTTCATCACAAAGTGTGCTTCGTCATGGAATTCACCCCCTAGGAATGAAGTGGCTGCCAAAGTGAGATGAAGGACTCAAACTTGCCTACTTTAACGACTGCACAGATGTATCTGGTATGTGACAAATGCCAGTTTTCAGCTTGGCTCAATTTCTGAGCTTGACTGGGTTCTGAAAGGGTTGGCTGGGGATGATCCCATTAGGTTATCAGTCCGTGGAGAGTGGGTCAGTTACTATGTTGGACTAATTGAACTAATTGGACGAATCAGACTCGTTAGACTAAGTTGAGTGATTTTCTAAGCTAGTGGTCTCCTGCGCTCTAGTCGCTCTGTGCCGATTTCCATTGTTGTTAAATAACCGCAATGAAAATTCCTTAAAATCTCACGACTTCTAGTCAGTCTGTTCATTAAATTCCTTTTAACCTGGCTAGAATTGAAAAACAATTTAAGAAGATCAGCATCAATCTCGGTTTATCGTTCTTTTTCGCTTTTACTCTGCACCTAGATTAAGAATCAAAATCTATGCAAACTCACGGGGCAACACTGAAACCGATTCGCTCACTGGAAGATGCGGTGGAACGCTGTCAACTCTTAGGAATGCGCCTAAGCCGTCAGCGGCGCTACATCCTGGAATTGCTGTGGCAGGATCAGGAACATTTATCTGCACGGGAAATTTACGATCGACTCAACTGTCAAGGCAAAGAGATTGGCCATACTTCGGTATATCAGAACCTGGAAGCCCTTTCGGAACAAGGGGTAATTGAGTGTATTGAGCGAGCCGATGGCCGCCTGTATGGCAATATCAGTGATGCCCATAGCCACGTCAACTGCCTAGATACTCAGCAAATCATCGATGTGCATGTAGATCTACCGTTGGAGCTGATTCAGCAGATTGAAGCCCACACAGGGGTCAAGATCACTGAATATCGCATTGATTTCTATGGCTATCGCCAAGCCTCTGTGGAACCGAAAGCCTCTGTGGAACCGAAAGCCTCTGTGGAACCGAAAGCCTCTGTGGAACCGATCAACGGATGATTAAATCATCAGGTTTAGGCAATGTTAAGTTTCTAGTCAGGCAGGACATCCGCCATTAACTGAATTGCTACTCCCCCAACGGTTGATTAGTGAACTTGGGTCAAGAGTGAACTTAGATAAATATTGTGTTCCTCTCTTGCGGGGGACGGTTCAGATCCGAAAATTCGTGTTTCAATAGGCGTACCTTTCAGTTGCTCCATTGACTCGGCCCATGCGTCATGGTTAGGAAACCCCTTGTACAGTCTTGGTTGCAGGCGTTTGTCAAGCCCTCCTCCCAAGGCCAATCTGTCCTCCCCCGGAACCGTTTGACTCAAGAACTCCCTTCGATTCACAGTGAATTTGTGGTGGAGTCAGAGCCAGTTGTCCGCTTGCCTGAACAACCTCTGCCACCAGAGTTTGATGCTGTGGCAGGGCTGGAGACCACTCCAGTTGTTTTAGAAAGTTCTGGTGATTCTGGCGATACTTCGATTAAACTGCCGTCTACGCCGGAGTTTGAAGAAGTCAATACTCCTGAGCATGTGGACAGGACAATCTTCCCACCCAAGTTTTCAGACAATCTAACCGATACGCTAAACGGCAATCTGACCGATGCTGAATTCCGACCTGTCGCCTTTGATCCCTGGGACAGCGAGATCGGGGATTTACCCTTCAGCAGGATTGAGATTGATGGGGATGCGGAGGATGATCGGGATATCAGTTCTGCTATCAACCGTGAGGATTTAGCCTCAGAAGAGGTGCGGGGATCAAGACGGTCTAAAAGGGGAAAAAATCGGGGATTCCAGAAATCTCGGCCTCGATCGTGGAAAGCATCCCCCCCCCAGCCTGTATCCGCTTCCACTCGCTCCCGTCGATCCGTCACCCAGCAAGCCAAACGGAAACTCCAGCGGGCTGGGCAAGCCAGTCTGAATCAAGTCAAGCGTGGGTCTGCCTGGGTGGGGCAAACGACTAAGGCGCAGGCTCAGATTGCCTATACCCAGGTTACTCGGACGATCGTGCAACACCGTTGGGCCGCGATAGTCATCACGATTTTTGTTTTGGTAGCGGGAACTGGGACGGCAGCTATTTGGTGGCTCTCTCGCATTCCCCCGGTGCCTGAGTGCAGTCAGATTTCCGGTTGGTCGGCGGATGCTGAACGCTTGTACTGTGCCCAAGTGGCCGCCCAATCCGGGAAACCGGAGGATATTCGGCAGGGGATCAATTTAGTGAAACATTGGTCGTCGGATCATCCGCTGTATGCCCAAGGGCAGCGATCGCTGGAGCAGTGGTCTAATTCCTTGCTAGGATTGGCGCGGGAAAAACTCAACCAAGGGGACTTAGATGGGGCAATTCGCGTTGCCCAGGAAATCCCAGAGTCTAGCCCACTTTATGGGGATGTCAAAGATTCGATTCAGCGATGGCAGTCGGAGCGGAACCGAGGTCAAAAACTTTACGATCGCATTCTAGCGGCGTTGAAACAGCAGTCTTGGAACGAGTCGTCGGATTTGCTAGCCAAGCTGACGTTGGTGGATGATCCCAAGTGGCAGAACCGGTTGTCAGATATTCGGAAACAAATTGATGACGAGAAACTAGCGGGTTACTACCTCAAGCAGGCTCAAGCCTTTATCAAGGGTCAGCCCGTTGAAAATTGGGGGCAGGCGATCGCCCTGACCGATCCCATTAATCGCAAAACCTTTGTCTGGCAGACGGCATTGAAGGAGATCCAAGGCTGGCGGGATCAGGTCTTTAAGTTAGCTGCACAAAAATTAGCGCAGAAAGATATTGCAACAGCGAGTCGTTTAATCCAGTCCATTCCGCAGAATATTGAATTGACCGCTGCCCATCAAGATTTAGTTGTGCTGGTTCGTGCTTCGGAATTGGATGGGACGGCGATTCACCGACAACCTTTACTGCAACAATTGGGACAGATCACCTTGGCGAGTTTTGCGTTGCAGCGAATCGATCGGAAAAGTCCATTTTCTGCCCAAGCTGGAGCATTGCAACCGCGTTTAGAGATGCAAGCAGAAGATGCGTTTCAGGTCACGTTGGCGCAAAGCTTAGCGAACTTTGGGCAAGTGCCGATGCTGCAAGCGGCGATCGGTCAGATCCAACAGGTTGCCCCGAAACGCCCCCGTCGCGTTGAAGCCCAAACCTACCTAGCCCAATGGCGTAAGGATGTGGAACGGTTGGAGGACCGACCTATTTTAGTGCAGGCCCAGCAGTTGGCTCAGGCGGGCACGGTGGAACAGTTGCGACAGGCGGTTCTGCTGGCTGCTCAAATTTTGCCTAAACGCGCCTTGAGATCTGACGCGCAGATGCAAATCAGCAACTGGAACACGCAAATTCAAACCCTGGAAGATCGGCCTATTTTGGTACAAGCCCGTGCCCAGTCCCAGTCAGGCCAGCTCGGTCAGGCGATCAAAACGGCTAGTCGAATTGTCCCCAAGCGAGCGCTCTATCCAGAAGCCCAGAAGGAGATTGCTAATTGGGCAGATCAGTTGCAAGCGATCGCCGATCGGGCCACGCTAGATCGGGCGACGGGGCTGGCGGCTGAGGGGTATCTGAGTCGCGCGATCGAATTGGCGTCTCAAGTGTCCAGTCGATCGGTTTCGCCGGAAGCGCAAGGTGCGATTCAGCAATGGTCACGGGAACGGGCTGAGATTCGTCGTCGCCAAGAGGCAAGGCCCGCTGAATCGGCGGAATCCTCTGACCCAACAGATAGCGCTCCATCCCCTGCGCCTTCAAATTTTGACGAATCTGCCCAATCCGGTAATGATTCAGAAAGCGCTGAGTCATGGCCTAGTGATGCCTCAACCGATCCCTCTCCTCCTACTTCCTCTCCTTAAGTGTCCATGAATGCCCCGTTGGCTGAATTGATAGCGCCTATTTTTTGCATGGTTGTAGAAGCTGACCCTGCGGTGCGACGGGAGTTAAGCTTCTATTTGCAACAGTATCCTTGGCAAATTATTGCGGAAGTGGCAACGACCGATCTGGCCTGGGAACGCTTGGTGACGTTGCGCGACACGCCCCAAGCGATTCAGTGGGTTGTGATGGGCTTGCCATTGACCGGACGAGGCCATGGCGATCGATCGGGGCTGGCCCTGTGCCAAGTTTTAAAAGCAACCGATCCTGCCATTAAAATTATCTTGTTAGCGGATTTACGAGATCCGGCTCTGGTTGAAGCTCGCAAACTGGGGATTGAGGGTTGTTTTGCTCGGGAAACGCCGATCTCAACTCTCCTAGCGGGATTTACCCAGATTTTGCAAGGGGAGATTATTTGGTCGCCATCCTTGGCCACGATCGGGGCACCGTTAGCCAGTGCAAAGCCGATGGGCAAACGCCGACAAGCTGGGATGCAGCAAATTGATACGCTGTTGATTCGACTGGAAACTGCCCTAAGGACGGAAGCGCTAACGCGGTTCGATCGACTGGTCATCCAAGGCCGATGTCGTGAGTTACGGGCAGCCCGTTGGATTCTGGCTCAGTTAACCTTGCCCCCATCTTCCTCGCTCCCCAGATCAACTGCATCCTCGATGTCTGAATGGAGTCTGCCGGGTGCTCCCTCAAGATCATCATCCCTGCCATCATCGGAACGCCTGACCTCCCCGAAAATTGTGTCATCCCCTGCGCTTTCGTCTTCGCTAGAGTCAAGCTCCAAGCCTTTTCCTCCATTATCGAGATCGGCCCTAGTGCCACAGTCGCAGGCTATGCCGCCCAAAAAAGTTCAAGACCTTATTTTTGAACGACTGGCGAGTAAACTGCGCTTTGAACTGAATAATGTGGAACCCGTTCCCTTAGAAATTGATATTCTGCGTGGCGATCGCAAGCAAGAACTCCTCTATATTGTTCTCCGTAAGGTAGAAACGTTGCTGGCGGAACTGACCCTTGCCCAGGTGGAACCGCATCAGTTACAGGTGAAACGGAACGAACTTTTGACGGATCTCTGGGAAGCATCCATCATTGATTTTTTAGGGAAGTACTATACCCTGCGTGACGACATTCAAACCATTGAAGTCGTGCCTGCGGTGCTCCATAGCTATGCGATCGTGCAGCGGGATATTTTGTCTAAGATTCCATTGGTGCCGGAGTTGTTTGCCTATCTACTGTTTCAAATTCCGCTAATTCAAGTGTTTGCTGTAGACCGTCCTAGCCCTTCATCGGTATCCCCGGAACAGGTCGATCGGGCCTTGGTGATTTTAGAAAACTTGGTCATTCAAATCGCCAATGGCGTGATTCAGCCATTGTTAAACCAATTTGCTGATTGGGAGCCGATTAAACAAAATTTCTACGATCGGCGACATATGACCAGCCGGGAAATTGAACGGTTTCGCAACGACCTGTCTTGGCGGTATCGTCGCGATCGTTGGTTTGAGACGCCGACCCATATTTTTGAAAGTCAGTATCATCTGTGGACTTTGAGCGATCGGGGAATTCGTCGTATTGCAATTTACTCACCCCGCCGTCAGGAACTGGAAACGCTGTCTGGCATTCCTCTGGCAGTGACGATCGCCCTTGAGGCTAGAGATGCCCTATCTCCTCGGTTGCGGGCGGCCTTTTCGCTATTGGGGGCAGGGGTGGTGTACGTTCTGACAGAAGTGGTGGGACGGGGGTTAGGGTTGATTGGACGAGGCATTGCTAAGGGGATTGGGGATGCGTGGCAGGATCGGCGTTCTTGAGTTCAGCGTTCTTAAGGGATTTGCTGAGCAGCCTCCCCTGTTTACCTTCCTATCCCCCCCCTTCCCCGTGGGAATGTATTTGTACGCTATTCCCTAAGTTCAGAGCTCGTCAGTGAGGAGATAACTGAACGAATCGGGGGATAATGGATCTGGGATTACACCTCAAAATTCTCGCTAAAAATGACTACTAAAAATTACCGCTAAAAACTTTTGCAAGACTGTGTCATTTTTAGGTAAAGCGACTACACTGAAGCTGCAAGATGTCGTCACAATTTCGGCTATTGAAAACTTCGGAATTCACACAACACATCACAATCCATCACAACTATGTTTGAGTCTTTGCTGGGTGCGATCGCACTGATGTTTGCGGGTTATATTATCGGCTCTGTGCGGATCGTTGAAGAAGGTGATGAAGCCCTAGTTCAGCGTTTGGGAGAGTATAAGCGGACTCTTCAACCTGGACTTAACTTTGTTGTCCCCGTTGTGGACTCGGTGTTGGTGGAAACGGTGCGTGAGCAGTTGTTGGACATTGAGCCTCAAAAGGCTATCACCAAGGATTCTGTGCCTGTAACCGTGGATGCGATCATCTACTGGAAGATTGTCGATCTGTACCGAGCATACTATAAGGTAGATGATCTAGAAGAATCGCTGAAAGAACTGGTACTCAGTTCTCTGCGGGCGGAAATTGGTAAGTTTGAGTTACAGCAGGCGATCGCTTCCACACGCGGGATTAGCGATGCGCTCAAGCGAGACATTGAGGAGAAGTTGCGGGAATCCGATGAGGATGTGGCTCGGCAACGCTTGCAGCACGAGCAAATATATCCTGATGCGGAAAATCGTCCTGCCTTCAAGCCGGTGAATACTTGGGGGATTGAACTGATGCGGGTAGAGGTTCAGGACATCAGTATTTCCGATGAGATGCGGCAGTCCCTGGAAAAACAACGGGCGGCTCGGGCTCAAGGGGAAGCGACACTGGAAATTACCCGTGCTACGGTGGAGTCGATTCGTCAGCTTTCGGAAGCGCTGGAAAACTCAGATAATCCCCAAGCAGTGTTGCAGTATTTGATTGCTCAAGACTTCGTGAAAGCGAATGCTGAAATTGGAAAGAGCGAGAACTCTAAGATTTTGTTTATGAACCCTGGTGCGCTCAACGAAGCAATCAGTGATTTGCTGGTGCACCCATTGCCTAAGGATGGTCATCATCCCGGTAATGGTGCAGCTTAGTTGAGATGGATATTGGTTAAGCTTCACATCAGTCGAGAATGACATCTGTGGATATTGCATGGCAACCTCTCTAGCGATCGCTAGAGAGGTTTATTTTTTAGGATGTTCGGATAGGTTTGTCTTAGATGTTTCTCTAACAGACTTTATGGCTTGTCGGTCATTAGCCATTACCAGATAGATGGGTCATGACCGACAAGATGAACGTTCATTAAGACTCCGAGAACCTGCGAATACCCATTTCTTAAATGTCATTTTCCTTTTCTTTGGTCGGGGCTAGTCTTTTTGAGAACTAAAGCTCGGGCAGATTCATCAATGCTTCCATCCCGGAGCCTGAGCCTTTGTTGTGACCCCAACCGCTGCTTTGCCCAATTAATGCTCTGGACAATTCATCAAATAACAATTTCGTCGTTGTACCGATCGCTCTTCTTACAAGATCTTGTCCCTTCAGCCATCCCTCTTAATAGGCGATCGGATACGCCGTAGTTCTAGCCGATCTAGAGACGTAACCCGCCGAAATTCCCCTTATGGTACTAACTATGCGTCTCTGCGATCGCATCTGTATTAACCAACCCTAAATTTATTGAAGGAGAAATCCTATGCCTAAAGTGACCGCCCAAGGAAAAACATTTGATGTTGCATACGAAGCAAATTTGAGAGAAGCGCTACTGGAACAGGATATTGACCTGTACAATGGCGCAGCCAAAGTGCTTAATTGCCATGGCCATAGCAGTTGTGGTAGCTGTCTAGTCAAAGTTGAGGGAATGGTGTCGGAACCCACTGACTTTGAAAAACTAAGAATGGCCATTCCGCCCCACTCTCAACACCACGATCGGCGGCTGGCTTGCCAAGCAAAAGTTCTTGGTGATGTAAAAGTTACCAAATTTGATGGTCACTTTGGGACAGGGGATGATGTGGTTTGGACGCCTAAGCAAGACCTTGCAGCAGAAGCTGCTGCCACTAACAGCTAATCGTTGGTAGTCACGATAGCTCCTACGATGTCTAGTCCATAGGATGTCTAGACGATACAATTGCTAGCCAATACAAATTACAGTAAACGTCTTTTTGTAAACGCTTTGCTCTAAATGTCTTGCCGTCAAAGTCACCGTTGTCCTTGGTCACAGGGGGCAACCTTCATTCAACCTCACTTCACCCCGTAGGCTTCACTAGAGATGGGCATTGACATACGATCGCTCTCTCGGTGAAGCTTTCTCTGTCTAGTGCAGTTTGTCCTGAGAGTATCTAGACAAACTATTCTCCCACTCGGTGATCAGGGAGTTCCTGGGATAATCTAATGCTTTCGGAAAAGGCCGCTGTCGTAGGTTGGCTGGAGTGTGGTTGGACTTCATGGAAGTAGCGGTAATCTAGATAGCGATCGCCCGTTTGGGAAAGATAAAAAATATCCATAAAACGATGATCCCACATCACTTCGTGATTGCTATAGGTATTGCGAGCGTGAATGGTTTCTGTCACGGTCTCATCAATTCCGATTAACGAAATAATCAACTGAGCATGGGATGTGGCAAGGGACTCTGGTGTTTCACCATAGAGAGGACTCGTCTCATGGATAGGATGCATAATATTCCACGTTAGCGTGAAGCTGGGAGTGCGCGATCGTAACAATGGCAACTCATGGAAGCGTCGAATAAATTCGCCCTCCAATGTATATTCATCCCGAATCAGATAGAGCCGCGCTTCCGCTTCCAGAATTTGATTGCGCCGTTGATTGGCCGATCGTAGGATCAACGTGGGTACGCCATTGTGAGGTACGACTACGGCCTGTTTACTGAATAAAATTCGGGCCGTCGGGCGGGAGAAGCGGGCAAAGGCTAACCCCGTTACTACAGCGATCATCAACAGGCTCATAATGGCCTCGAGGGTGACGATCGTATTGGCATAGGTTGTCTTCGGGGCAATTACGCCATAGCCGATCGACCCAAGGGTATGTACACTAAAAAAGAATGCGTCTTCAAAGGAACCTGGACGCGCCCCTGACAATGCGTCTGGCTCTAGAAGATACAAAATTGCAAACATAGCGTTGATTACAATGTAAACGCTAGAAACAATGCTAACGAAGCCCCACCAAGGAATGGTTAGCATCAAATGATAGGAATCCCGCCAGTAGCGATACCAAGCGTTTAACCCATCCACCTGGAACTTACCATCCCGGCTAGCAATGCGAACCATGCCTCGTTGCCCATCGCCTCGCCTATTGCCCCGTTGCCCTTCGATCGTCGATCGTCGGAATGCTAACCGTAAAGGATGTTTCATGGGTATACCCACCCTAACCACATGTCTATTGTAGAAGAGGGTTAGGGAGTAGAAGAGGGTTAAGGGGACATATCTAGAGGACTGGTGTTTAGATTGACTGCCTGAGGCAAAACTAACCCGAGGATTAGCTAAGACGATTAACTAAATTGACCACAGGTTTCGAGTTGCCAATTGGGATCCAAAGATGTTAGAGGCCGGTTAGCAACCAAGTTAAAATCGTCCATGGCTCCAAAGCCCATACTTCCCGTCAAGCGGTTACGCCAGAGAATATCGACAGTCCCGTCGTTGTTTAAATCTCCTACATCCTGAATGAGCCAATTGGGATCCATTCGTTGGGTAATGTTATATCCTGCCTGTACCGTGGTACCGTCCATTTGCCAGATAGCGGTTACACTGGCCACGGTCTGTTCCCAAATAATATCCAACTGGCCATCGTGATCCATATCTGCAATCCCTTTCACCAACCAATTGGCATCTGCCACGGTGGGTAAAGCGGTTGCACTGGCGAATTGACCTGCTCCTGTCAAGTGCCAAAGGGTGTTATATCCCTGCTGACCATGTCGCCAAAACAGATCGACTTGTTTGTCGCCATTAAAATCGCCCACGCCGACAATTTCCCAAGCTGTATCAGCGACGGTGCCCAAACTCGCAGCACCCACGATCGAAAACCCATTCATATGCCAAGTCACTAAATCTCCCGTACGGCGATTTCTCCATAGGAGATCGGTCTTTTGATCTTGATTAAAATCAGCGACTCCAGCAACTTGCCAGCCCAAATCCTGCATTGCGCCAAAGTCGATTGACGCTTCATAGACGCAACCTGTTAGCTTCCAAAAGGAAAGCGCACCTGTGAGATCGTTGTACCAGAGTAAATCTTGATCTCCATCGCGATCGAAATCCCCTCGGGCTGCTACTTGCCATGCCGGATCAGAGACTGTTGGCAAGTCATGGGTCACGATCGTTTGATCGGGTTGAATTTCCCACAGTTGAGTTTGTCCGGTCTTAATGTTGCGAAACAGAAGTTCAGTGTTACTACTGGCTGCGGTGGGTACCGGAGCCCCAGGCAGGGAGGTATTCAGTGGCTGGGTCGAGTTGAAAGCATTGGGGGATTGAATCGCAAGAGGCGCAGGAGTTTCCCAGCTTAAAGCACTACTAAAAGACATAAACTTTGCTTGACTTCTTCAAATGACAAATGCAAACAAACTGAGTATCTGAGTGTTAGAAAACGAATCAGGTTCTGGACAACTAGCAATGAACTTGCCAGAAGTTCTTCGGTTGTAGTTGATTTGTTTATGCCTTGCCGTCCGAAGAACTGCGCAGGGTCTCATCGCTTTTGTCAAAGGTTAATAAACTTTTACGGAACGTACGGAGGGGCAGCTTGGCAACAAGTCCATGGCCTGACGCGGTCATTGCACGCTGCTGAATAGGGAAGATTAATCTCGATCGTGGCAACGATTAAAACAAGACGTAATCCATCGGTCTGTAGGAGATGAGAGCGGTATAATTGGCTCAACTTTGGGTATTCAGCACAATTCTCTGTCCCAGACTGGCTAATGCTGACCGAAAGAGGCTGTTACTGCTGATTCCATAAGTTTTCAATTCAAGCTCTCTGCTGTATTTGGTGTTAGATTGCAATGTTGAAAAAGGGTTCTTCCGCGAAGCATATGCCATTGGCATTTGCGTTAGTCATCGCCACAATGCCCTCCGTGCTGATGACTTCTATGACTTCTGCACCAATCACGTTGGCACAGACGGCTAATCCTCCATCGCTCCCTCCATCCCTTCCCCAGGGCTCGATCGTGCGGATTGATGGATCTGGAAGTTTGGCTGCCGTTAATCAGGCGCTGAAGCAGAGTTTTGAAGGCAAATATGCGGGTAGCAAGGTCGATTTTGCCAGTCGGGGAACCGATCTAGGATTGCAGGCTTTGGTGGCGGGGCAGGTCGATCTGGCGGCGATCGGACGATCGCTAACCAGTGCAGAAAAAGCCCAAGGTCTAGTGGCCATTCCCATTAAGCGCGAAAAGATTGCGATGGTGGTGGGGGAGAATAACCCCTTCAGCAAAAGTCTGACGATTCATCAATTTGCCAAAATTTTCCGGGGAGAACTGACGGATTGGTCGCAGGTGGGTGGGCAAGCAGGCCCCATTCGCGTTGTGGACTTGCCCGATGCCAGTGATACCCGCAAAGCGTTTCCCAATTATCCGGTCTTTCAAACTGCCCCGTTTCAAGCAGTGGCTACGGCTACGAAATTGACCGATGAGCAGCCGGAGACGATCGCCCAGCAATTAGGAACCGATAGCATTGGCTATGTAACCGCCGATCAGGTCAGCAATCTTAAGGGGGTGAAAGTGCTGGCCATGCACGATGTATTGCCCACCGATCCCCGCTATCCCTTTTCCCAGCCTTTGGCCTACGTGTATCGAAAAGGCAAAGTCGCCCCCGCAGCCCAAGCCTTCCTGGCATCTGTAGCTGATCCGACTGGGCGGCAGGCCATTCAATCAGTCAGTTCAGCCGGAGCCGAGATCCCGAATGTCAATGCTGATGTGGCAGCGGCGATCGCGGTGGGAACGACGGCCCTAACCGCTGGGACAAACGCCTCTTCTCCCACAGCGGGGGCTCCCGCTAGTGCTACCCCCAGTCCTGCGGCGATCCCCGCAGCAACCCCTAGCGCGGCGGCAACGGCCAGCCCGGTTGCCCCAACCGATGGATCTCAAGCTCAGGTTCCTGCCAGTTCAGCCACGGGTACAACTCCTGATGCCACCAGTACCAATCGCGTTGGTGCGGTTGAAGCTGGATTACCGGATTGGCTATGGTTCCTCTTACCACTGGGGGCTGCAGGCTTACTGTGGTGGAGCCTCAAAGGACGCAAAACGACTCCTGAAGCCTCGATCGGAGCAGTAACGCCAGCGGCGGTTCCCAGTCCAGATTTACCCGCTGATTTAGGATCTGTGCCTCCGGTGTCAGGGGCGGTATCGTCGGCTTCCCCGGAAGTGCCTCCGGTGATGCCCTTAGCTGGGGCTGAGGCTCTGTCAGGGACAGCCCTTCCAGTCGTTCCCCCGGTTGCAGAAGCTGAGGCAGGTACAAATGCTGAGCCTCTGTCTGCGGCAGAATCCGAAATCCCCGTAGAACTGAATTCTCGTTGTGCGGACACTTCGGCCATCCCACTCACCGCAGCCGAAACGACTGCACCTGCCGCGATCGATGCGGATGGGGATGGGATTCCCGATGGTATTGCAGAAACCGCACCGCGATCGATCGATGGGAATGCCATGGGCTTACTGTTTCCTGGCTTAGCAGTAGGGGCTGGTTTAGCGGCGGGAGCGGCGGCGGTAGGATTGGCTTCTGGATCCTCCGAATCGGATCAGCTATCTGTCACCCCTGAACCGACTCTCACCTCTGAGCCTGGTCAAGACCCGGAACCGATCACCCAACTGCCTCCCCAGGTTCAACCTTCGCCGGAGGAGCAGTTTGCAGAGGTAGGGTTGGATGCTAAATTAGCCAATCTGACTGTAGGGTCGCCGGAGCCTTCTGCACCGTTCAACAATCCATCTGATCCAGAAGTTGTGGGTTCTCAGTCCCCGGATTTCCAACCTACGGATTTGCAACCTCCTAATGTGGCGGTCAATCCCTTGGTCGCCGGAGCCGCGATCGTGGGTGGTGCTGCAGCTATGGGGGCTACCTTTGCCATGACCGCCGATGACCCCACGCAGACCAATGTGGAAGCGACTAAATTTGATGTCGGGCAAACTGATCTCAGCAGTGAATCCTTGGCGACCGTGGATGAAGGATTGCCCGAATTGCCCGATGGGTATGGCGAAAGCCGGATTGTCTTGATGCCACGGGATCCCCAATGGGCCTACACCTACTGGGATGTGCCCAATGACCATCGCAATGCGTTGCGACAACAGGGCGGTCAGCAGCTTGCTCTGCGTCTCTATGATGTGACGGATATCGATGTGGGAGACCAAAACCCCCACAGTATGCAGCAGTATGCCTGTGATGAAATGTCACGGGATTGGTACTTACCCGTGCCCGTTAGCGATCGGGATTACGTGGCGGAAATTGGCTATGTCACTGGAGATGGGCGCTGGCTCATGCTGGCCCGATCTAATGCTATGAGAATCCCGCCAGTCTATCCTTCTGATTGGTTTGATGAGCAGTTCATCACGGTCGATTGGCAGGAAGATCTCCAGGGCAAAACCTTCCTGGAATTGGTACCGCCGGGAACGGGCCAGGGCGATTTTGCTCCGTATCCTCCTATGTTTGGGCTCTCCCAAGAGGCTGAAGCAATGCGGATTGCGGGTTCACTGTTTGGCTCGATGCACCAGTTACCCTCGTCAGCCATCAGTTCCTTTGTGTTCCCGTCGGGGATGGGAATGTGGAGTTTGCCGACGCCATCGGGAATGGGAATGTCTGGCATTACCGGGATGTCAGGGGCTGGCTTCTCGGCTTCCATGCCCCCAGTGCGATCGCGCAAGTTTTGGATGGTGGCGGATGCGGAATTAATTGTCTACGGTGCGACGGAACCCGATGCCACGGTGACGATCGGAGGCATGCCTATCAAGCTCAACTCCGATGGCACGTTCCGCTTCCATCTCTCCTTCCAGGATGGGGTGTTGGATTATCCCATCATGGCAGTGGCTGCGGATGGCGAACAGATGCGGCAAATCCGGATGCGCTTTATGCGGGAAACGCCATTGCGCAATACCAACACGAAAGACGAGGCAACGGAAGAACGATTCTAGCGCTGATAGAAACTCACCTAATCATATTCGCGAAACCAAGGGCTGTGGAGATCGGGCGTCGCCCCTACCGCCATAGCCCTATATCAGACTTTCGTATTAGACTTTCGTGTCAGCTTTGTACTGCGTTTGCATGGATGCAAACTGTACTTGCCCTACAGTCGAGAGCTTAAATTGAGGGGAACCCGTGGTGTTCCTAAAATCGATTCGTACAGAGCCTCAACCCGAGTAATATTGTTGCTCAGGGTATAGCGGTCTAAAACCCGTTGTCTAGACTTTTGTCCCAAAAGCTTCGTCAGTTCTGGATGATCACGGAAGAGAGGTAACAGCGTTTGTAACTGGGTTGCCACCGATTGGGTCGTGCGCATTATCACCCCTGCCCCGTCCTCTAAGACTTCTCCATCGGCTCCGGCATCCGTTGCAATGCAGGCTAGACCGCAGGCCATGGCTTCGAGTAGAGACAGCGAGAGCCCTTCGACGAGCGACGGCAGAATAAAGACATCTGCACTGCGCAAGATTTCAATCCGTTTCGCTTCTTCTGCCACAAATCCCAGCCATTTCACACCAATTTCTTCGCCATATTGAGACCGGAGCGAGGAGAGCAATGGCCCACTCCCCACCATTAGTAATTTACTATTCGCTCCCATGTTGGAGGCTTTCCATGCTCTGAGCAGCGCTTCCACATTTTTTTCGGGTGCAATGCGGCCTTGGTAAACAAACACCCGATCGCCACGCCAACGGCCCCGATATCTCGATTCCCCAGGACAGTATTTATCAACATCGACGCCATTGGGAATAACCGCCACCCGTTCGGCGGGAACGCCGAGCTTGACCAATAAATCTTTTTGTAAATAGGAAAAGACAATGACGCGATCGTAGTTGGCCAGGGCTGGGGCGTAAAGTTGATACATCAAATACTGGGTGCCCGAGGCCCAGTTGCGCAGTTGATTATCAAAGGCAGGATGGAAGGTGGCCACGAGGGGGACGCCTAACTCTTCGCACAATTCCGGCAACCGAAAATCCAACGGGGAAAGGGTTAAAGAAGCATGAACAACATCGGGTTTAAGTTTTTTTAACGATCGCAATAACACCCGGCTCGATCGTAGCTTCGGCAATGTATAAATCTGTGACTTAAACAAAAACGGAATTGTCACCTCTTGGAAATTGGGAACATTGTCCGGTACTTCATCTTCTCGATCTGCTTGGGAGAAATGAAAGAAGCTGACGCGATGGCCGCGATCGAGCAACGCATTGGTCACCTCGCGACCGTAGGTTACGTTGCCACAAAAGGGCGATTTTTTTCCCAACCAAGCGATGTGCATAAAGGCTACTCCGTCACCATAGGGTTGATTTGAGTATGCAAAGCAAACCCCAGAAAAGCGAGTCGCAATGACCGAATCTTGGGGGACGCTGCAAGTGTGATGGATACCGTTGTGATGGATCCTGCGAGGATGCGGAGTGAGGAACGAAATTTAGGGCTCCTGCTACTAATCGGCCAACGAACTCACTACCCAATTCGATATCGAAGCAGGAAATGGGAAAGTTGCAGGACTGCCGTCAGCTAGGACAAGGGACACGGTTAGGCAGACACTCTCCTTAGGAATTGTGATCCCGAGAGATGTACCAAGTCAATCCACCACCCGCTAGAGCTGCGCTAGCCAGAATGAGAAAGACTACTTTCAATCCCAACAATGACTCACCCACTCCCGCCAGGACAAGGGGTAAGCTCAGAGCAACGTTGACTGCATTATTTTGCAAGCCAAATACTTTGCCCCGCATGTCTTCTGGAGTTTCCTGTTGGATCGTCGTTTGCATGGGAATCCCGATCGCGGCGGCAAAGAATCCTGTCAAGGCGATCGCCAGTAGGGATAACCAGAGGTGATGGTAGATGAAGGCCAACCCCACCAATGAAGCTGCCATACCCAAGGATCCATACACACCAAGGCGATTGTGAGAAATTTTCTGGCCGAAGTTACCTAGGAGAGCCGCCCCGATCGCCATCCCAACGCCCCCCGCTGCTAAGAGGAAGCCGAACTGAGAGGACTTAATTTCTGGCATCACCTCCGCCAGCCGCACTGCTAACACGGAGAGTGCAGCAAAGATTGAGAACAAAATGACTAACTGAAGTAAAGCCGCCCGGACGTGGGCCTGGACGCTCAGATATTTCAGCCCATCCTTGATGTCTTGAAAAACATGGGGTTGCTCAACGGGAAAATCGGATTTTTGTTCGCCAGTTTTCAACAGCAGTAAAATCATGCCCGCTAAGGCATAGCCGCCCCCTACGACAATTTCCTTGCCCAAATCAGAAATCCCGAATCCCGCCACCAATTGATCAGCCAAGGCCAACAACGGTTCTCCCACCGCAAAGCCAACGATTACCGAAGCCATCATGGTGGTGGTGTAGAGGGAGTTTGCAGAAAGCAAGTGGCGCTTTTCAACAATTAACGGAATAACAGATTGCTCAGCCGGAGCAAAAAACTGAGTCAGGGTTGAGACTAAAAAGGTGACCCCCAGTAATAAAATGAATCCCACCGGAGTGGTGCCCCAGTTCCCCCAGTCTCTAACAAACCAAAGTAGTGGCGGAAGGGCCACCACCAGTAATCCTCGCAGGAGATTGGTAAAGACCAAAACTCCCTTTTTCGACCAGCGATCGACATAGACCCCCGCGATCGACCCAAACAGAATGGCTGGAATTGTGAAAGCCACCATGGTGGAAGAGACCCAGCCACTAATCGGTTGATCATCAGCCTGAAAGCGACTAGCAATCAGGGCAATCATCAGCACCAAATACACCTTATCCGCTAGCTGCGAGAAAACCTGCCCACCCCACAGCGTTAAAAAATTACGATTCTTTAAAACGGGAACGAACCCCTGTTCACTTTCCGACTGTGGTAGGGCAGATTGAGAGGAGGATGAAGCAGATTCAATCGCCACTGGGGGGGTATCAGACGTTTTATAAAGGTTCTCTAACGGTTTATCTAGCGCTGGCTTCTCTAATACTGGTTTATCTAATACTGGCTTCTCTAATGCGGATTTTTCGAAGGGTACAATCTTAGATTCTGTAGAGCCACTATTCAAGTTACTTCGGGGAAACGATTTCCCAGAGGTCGGTGCATGGGTCTTACGGGGAGGTTCTGACGACACAGGTTGGTGCATACCGACTATTGGATTACCTGGAGGCTAGTGAATACCGGGAGGGCTAGATGATCCGTTATCCCAAAGTTTACCACTTGTAACAGTGGAGTTTGGGCGCGATCGTGAGGAGATTTTAGGAGGGGCGAAGTCTACTAGGGCAAACCAGAAGCCTCTGCCCCAAATAGGTGATCAATCAACTTGGCTGATCGTAGGGATCGATCGAAATGATACGCCGCACACCGACGCAAAAGCCGTTCGATAGATAACCATGCCATATCCGTAGACATGCCTCGGGGTAACCGATCCGGATCAATCGCAGGGCAAGAAGTTTCCGCTAACTGCTGCATCACAGTTACCTGAATGGCTCCCAGATGCAGAGGTCGGATGACTCGTTTTGCAGAATAGATCTGGGTAGGTCGTTCTGCTACGCGCACCAAGCCACAGCTAGATTCCGAAAGGATGACTTCCTCACCTTGAGGATCCGCATTTGCCCATTGCTGCTCGGCCTCGAATCGGTTAAGCGCTTCTAGGGTAACGGCTCCTCCTGCTTCGATACTAAACGCTACTCGCCAGTTCGGGTTGTCTAATTCCGGTTCCACGGGGTCTGCACTGAGGCAACATTGGTACATCTGCGGCGCGATTCCCGCGTAGGCCAAAAGCTGGAAAATGCCGTGGGTTAAAGAGGGCAGGATTTCTGGGGGGGGGGCTTGTTCCACTCGGCCTAGATGCTCAATCAGCAGATAAAATAAGCCTTCTTGTACTAAGTCAATCACGGCTTGCTGCAAGGCTAACTCGACTAGGTACTGTCCGGCGGTGAGTTTTTTGATATCAAGGGCTAGTTTTGGAAAGGATTCGATCGACTCCGCTTGCAGGACTTTATCCATGGATTTGCCCTTGGCAATCAGCAGGTCATTCACAACAAAAAGGGCACTTCGACCGGAGAGCCGCGACTTTTGCTTGCGGGCACCCGGTGCAATTACCCGCAGCAAGCCCTGTTCTTTGGTCAAAATTGTCAGGATCCGATCGGCTTCTCCGATCGGTTTACTTTTCAAATTAATTCCCGTGACTTTGTAAGTCCGCGACATTAAAGTTCAGTCCTTAAGTTTATGTCCTTCAAGTTCTTCAGTCCTTCAAGTCTGCTGACTGGCCTGTTTCACGATATCAACCCCCCACGAGGTACCCAAGCGAGTAGCTCCGGCCATTACCAGTTCCATGGCTTGTTCAGCGGTACGAATGCCGCCAGATGCTTTGATGCCCACCCGATCGCGGGAAACTTGTTTAAGTAGACAAATATCTTCCACTGTTGCGCCCCCCTTCCAGCCCGTACTGGTTTTCAGAAAGGCAGCCCCCGCATCCATGGCAATTTCTGCGGCGATTTGTTTTTCCTCCATGGTCAAGCAGGCCATTTCCAAAATGACCTTAACCGTTTGCCCCGTTGCTTCGCAAATTTCCGCAATCTCGCGATGAACGTCATCATGCCGCCCCGCCTTGAGCCAGCCGAGGTTAATGACCACATCTAATTCTGTAGCTCCTTGTTCTGTGGCAATTTGGGCTTCGTACAATTTGACAGCGGAAGTATGGGCTCCTGTGGGAAAGCCAATCACAGTACAGACGGCAGGAGCCTTGCCATGGAGCAACTTGACTGCCTGGGGGACGTAACAAGGCGCAATACAAACAGCAGCAAAACCGAAGCGATCGGCCTCGTCACACCATTGGGTCACCATTTCTGGCGTCGCGATCGGACTCAGTAACGAATGATCCATCAAAGGTGCAAGCTCAGTTGCACCATAGTCTAATACCACGCCCTTCTCCCATCTCTTGTAGAACAATGCGTAACTTTGCCATCTCCGTTCAACGATGCTTCTTCTTTACGAACGGTTTCTCGCTATATGAAGATTTTAGAGGGGATTGTGGGTATGGCTAAGAATTCATCCAGTGAATTCCCTAGGGCCAGTAAATTCCCCAGGGAAGGAAGGATCTGGGCGGACGTAAGCTCAGTAGGCGTGAAGCCACTGTAATTATCGTGTTCCTGAGCCGTAAGTTAGGATGGGAGGCTGATTGGGATGGGGGACAAACTCCCCGGAATAATTTTGGTGGGGAACCCCTCTGCCTAAGGATGCTAGTTCGCTTCCTGACAGAATAATCGTACTACTGGCGGCTGTGACTGTAATAAGGACAATTTTCAGAAGAGAATTCATCGTACTCGAGCCCCTAACTGTGGCTTACCTCGTGTGCTCTGAGACAGATTCTCGAAAAAATCCTCGAGAATCCACGAATAAATTGAAAAGTGCGAAACTCCTAACTGAAGCGAAAACTCAATCAAGAATCACGCTGCAAATAGCAGTTTGTATGCCCTAATTTTTTTTTTGGGAAAGCACCATCTTTGAAATTTAGTTTAAACTTCAAGTCCTAGGAACTCACTCACTAATTAGACATATTCTTGGGCTTAGAAATAGAAAGTATCCTCTTCCTAAAAGCACTGACGAGTCTAATGTTGGATGACTTGACTTAGGTGATGGCTCAGCGTTTTCAGAAACTTATCTGTCAAGGCTGTGTAGCTAATACTGCTTAGCGGGCTGGGTAGAAATTGAGGGACTGCCCATGGAAAGGTTTGGCAGGACTCTTATAGACCTCTTATTCGTTCGATTGTGAGTCCTATAGGTCCGATGTAACAGGGAACCCTCACATCACGGATCCCTATCTTTAGAATGATTGCAATGGAAAACAACCTTGCGATCACAGCGCCATTACGATCGGATGTTGCTTCTGGTCATCAATTGCGATCTCGAATGAATGCAGTGCGATATCTGGGATTCCAACAACAATTTCAGTGAAAGGGGTGCAGGCTGCACAAAATGTGAAACTGTCGAACGATTGACTGATGCTGTACCTAGCAAATGACTAATCGCTGGAAAGATAGCGAGAATTACGGTTTTAAAACTTGCGACGTATACCATAAGGTAGAGAAAAGAAGTAGAACACCCAGGGCTTTTGGATGCATAACTGTAGCGTCTGACCTGTGAGAGGCAATCCGTAAAAGTAGGGATAAATTCTTATCGATCGTGCATGAACGATCGTAATCACTCGGATTTCATTTGTAGGGGTTACTCAACTATAGTTAAGGGTTACCTGAAACGTGAAGATTTTAGGGGGAAGTCCTCTTGTTCTGATTTCTTAAAGAATGGAGAATAATCAGGCTTCGTCAAAAGCGTTGTAGCAGAAGCCTGCCAGCGTAAGGTAATTTTTCTCTGTCCTTTACGTAAAGGCATTACCCGCAAGGGCAATATCGGAAACAGGAAATCGCTCGAACCAGTTCTTTATCCTGGCTTCAATGGGTCTGAAGATCGATATCACCTGAAGTTCAACCAGAGACTGTTCCTCGGGAAGAACGGTGGAATGAATTTTGAGGGTGGGTAACAGGCTAGGGGCGTTGGGAAAAAGTTGGGATCCCAAGATGGTTGTAGAAATATAAATTCGAGTAGTTGTAGAAATGTGAATATTATCTCCGTCAGTTTTTATAAAGTGAGGTCTTATGCCTGATGGATAGACTCAGGCTGACTGATCCCCGGATTAAAAAGACTAATTCTGCGAGAAGTTCAGGCAATCTATTAACATTTGTTAATTTCTGGTGTTAAGCTCTGTTGCAACTTCAGAACGGGAACCCCAAGGGCAGGAAATGTCCGTGATAGGATGCCATACGTAGCTTTTAAACGTTTGGAGATAGAGCTTTGGCACTACGGGTTGCTGTTGTAGGTGGAGGTCCCGCCGGAGCTTGTGCGGCGGAGGTCTTGGCAAAAGCTGGTATTGAAACCTATTTGATCGAGCGCAAGTTAGACAACGTTAAACCCTGTGGTGGCGCGATTCCGCTCTGCATGGTGAAAGAGTTTGATTTGCCGGAAAATATTATCGATCGTAAGGTCCGGCGAATGAAGATGATTTCCCCCTCCAATGTGGTGGTGGATATTGGTCAGACCCTCAAAGATAACGAATATATCGGCATGGTGCGCCGGGAAGTGTTTGACTCTTTCCTGCGCAATCGGGCGGCATCTCTGGGGGCCCAGTTGATTAATGGCACGATGTACAAACTTGAGTTGCCAACGACCCAGAATGGCAGTTACAAGCTGCACTATGCCGATCACTCCAACGGTATTGAAGGGGAAGACAAAACCCTGGAAGTGGATTTGGTGATCGGGGCAGACGGGGCTAACTCTCGGGTGGCCAAGGCGATCGACGCGGGGGATTACAACTACGCGATCGCGTTCCAAGAGCGGATCATGCTCCCCGAAGACAAGATGGCCTACTACGAAGATTTGGCGGAAATGTACGTGGGTGACGATGTTTCCCCGGACTTCTATGCTTGGGTGTTCCCCAAATACAACCACGTTGCGGTGGGGACGGGAACCATGAAGCCTAACCAATCTCGGATCAAGGAACTGCAAGCAGGGATCCGGGCTAGGGCAGCGGCCAAGCTGCGGGGCGGTAAGATTATCCGCGTAGAAGCTCACCCCATTCCTGAGCATCCCAGACCCCGTCGGGTGGTGGGTCGCGTTGCCCTCGTTGGAGATGCAGCGGGTACTGTCACTAAATCTTCGGGCGAAGGGATCTACTTTGCGGCGAAGTCGGCCCGGATGTGTGCGGAAACGATCGTGGAGTTCTCCGAAAAAGGGCAACGGATCCCGACGGAGGCGGATCTCAAGGTGTACATCAAGCGTTGGGATAAGATGTACGGTACAACCTACTTAGTGCTGGATATTCTACAGCGTGTGTTCTACCGCTCTGACGCAACTCGGGAAGCCTTCGTTGAAATGTGTGCTGATATCGATGTGCAGAAGCTGACCTTCGACAGCTACCTGTACAAAACAGTGACACCTGCTAACCCGTTGACGCAGTTGAAGATCACAGCGAAAACCATTGGTAGCCTCCTCCGGGGGAATGCCCTGGCTCCCTAGCCTTGTCTAGCGGTTCTAACGCTTGACGTCTGTTACAGCGGAAAGGAGAGAGTTGAATAGGCTCTCTCCTTTCGTGTTTGGGGCGATCGCTAAACGATCGCTTGAGCCGATTAACTAAACGGGAGTTCAACAAGCAAAATTGTCCCTCATAGATCTTCTGTCCTTGGATGCAGACTTCACTTGGGTAGTTGGGGGGAGTAGAGTCCCCTAACATAAGCAGTTTGCCCTGGCAGTTTGCTCTAACGTTCTGCCAGGGCAAACTGCCTTGAGGGGCGATGTTTCTCGATCTTTGCTGCGGAGCAGTCCCGACGATCGAACCGCACCACGAATTTGAACTGGCGTTAACTGGGGACGGTGATGTGATGGATTCGTTCCTGCACCAGGCTCACTTTCCCCTAGCATGTCCTAAAAAAAAGGAACGATTGGCTCGTTCCTTACCAGAGGATTTTAAGGTATGTCTGTGCTGCGTTCTCTGATCTGACTTAGGGCCAGAACGCGACCTTGCCTTCTGGGTTCTTACCCCGCGATCGAAGAAGTTGCCACATCTTCAATGGTGGTGTTCGGCAATTCTAAACAATAGCCTGCACCGTAGACGGTTTTGATGTACTGGGGATGGCGCGGCTCAGGCTCCAGTTTGGTGCGCAGGTGGCGAACATGCACCCGAATGGTTTCAATGTCATCATCGGGATCGTAACCCCAAACTTCCCGCAAAATTTCGCTGGGCGAAACAGTTTGGCCATGGCGCTGTAACAGACAGTGCAAAAGCTCGAACTCTAGGTGCGTCAGCTTAACCGTTTTACCAAACCAAACGGCCTCAAAGCGTTCCGGCACAAGAGTCAAGGGGCCATAGTTCAAAATTTCTGCATGCTTGGCGGCTTGGGGGATGCGATCGGTGCGTCGTAGCAGGGCTCGCACCCGCGCCAGCAATTCTTCTAATTCAAACGGCTTGGTCAGGTAGTCATCGGCTCCCGCGTTAAAGCCTTCCACCTTATCTTGGGTTTGCCCCAAGGCCGTCAGCATCAAGACCGGAATATCAGCGGTGCGATCGTCACGGCGGAGACGCTGGCAAACCGTAAATCCATCAACCCTCGGCAGCATGAGATCGAGCATGATCAAGTCCGGCTGCATCTGGAGAGCCATGGCTTGGCCCTTAATTCCATCTGGCGCTTGACTCACCTCATACCCTGCCATCTCGAGATTGACCGCTACTAGTTCAGCGATCGCAGGGTCGTCATCAATCACAAGTATCCGAGGCATCGTTAAAACAGCTGTCCTAAAGAGGTTGATGAATGAACCAAACAAAATTGATTACTAAGATTGACTCCTAAGGGATTAACCACTAAGAAAGTTATGAAGATTATGCTCAAATTATACGCAATGATTTATGTTTCTTGGATTTTCTATTGTGATTTGCTACTGAGTATCCAACTTTCTTAGTGCAAATTTTTATATCTTTAAGGTTTTTTAATTATAGAAACTCACATCCTGCTTGTCAGTGATGCAATACACGGTTTCACCCCGGAAAATTATAAAAAATGTTAAATTTTCTAAATTGATAAATTGAGTTTCTAGCTTGTCTACGCCATTCCTTGAGGTCAGGGGCTTGTTGATTTTTTGTCTCGTGATTTTTTGTCTGCTGCTGATCAGTGGGTTCGCCATGGGAGCGTTTCGGCGACAATTTTACCCGGCTCTTCAGGCAAGTAGCGCACTCCAGATCCCCTTGGAGCTAGAGCCTGTATCCGTTGAACTAAAAGGGACTGAGCTTTCCACCTTACCTTCGGTGTCGGTGATTGTGCCTGCCTACAATGAGGCGGTCAATATTGAGGGCTGTTTACTGTCAATTTTGGAAAGTTCTGAGCAACCCATCGGGCAATTAGAAGTCTGGGTTGTAGATGATCAATCAACGGATCAGACGCTGGCGATCGCCAAGAACTTGCAAGACAGGCTGCAAGATCCCCGTCTGCATATTCTGGCAGGACAACCCCGTCCAATGGGAGAAGCATGGATGGGAAAAAATTGGGCCTGTGCCCAGGCGGTTCAATGGGCCAAAGGAGAATATTTGTTATTTTTGGATGCGGATGTGCGGCTACGGCGAGGGGCGATCGAAGCTGCGTTGGTGCAGGCCCTCGATCGGCAGGCGGACTTGTTAACCTGCTGGCTGACGTTGGTTTGTGATTGCTGGGGGGAATGGCTGGCTCAGCCGATGATTGCGCAGTTATTTGCGGTGGGTTTCAAACAGAATGAAGTGAATGATCCTAGCCAAGATGCGGTATTTGCCGTTGGCCCCTTTATGTTATTTCGTCGATCGGCCTATGATGCGATCGGGGGGCATCGGGCGGTGGCAGCAGAGATTGTGGAAGATGTGGAGTTGGGGAAACGCATCAAGCGCCAAGGCTGGAAACTCTGGTTTGGGACTGGGGCAGCTTTAGGTGAATTGCGGATGTATCGCAGCCTAGGGGCATTGTGGGAAGGTTGGACAAAAAACTGGCATCTCGGATCGGAACGAAATTGGCGATCGACGCTGTATTCGGCCTATGTCGTGGGAATGGTCTTTGTTTTACCCTGGTGGACGAGTTTAGCAGCCTTGGGTGGGTTAGTAACTCAAGGAATGGCATGGGCAACAGTGAGCGATCTATCGATGGAAGACTGGTTACAGTTGGGTTTCGCGGGCCTCAATACGGCGATTGCGTTATTTATTCTCTATGGGCAATACGAATTACGGCAGCGTACACAGATGACTCTGGGGATTCCAAAAACTTATTGGTGGCTGGGTTGGCTAGGCAGTTTGATCGTGTTTTGGATCCCGATCGTGTCGCTTATTAAAACGGAAACGGGCTGGGGTTGGACTTGGCGAGGCCGCCCCTTGAAACTACGCTAAGGATGATTTATCCCCTAGGGAATAGCGTTAAAAACACCCAAGCAAAAGGGGATGGGTAGGTGGATGGATTAGGTCTGGGTGAACAGGGGATATGATTGCTCAGCGAATTTTCTCGGTCACTCAAGGTCTTCGTTTCCTCTGTCCAGGATGGGCGAAGGATTGAATCAGTCCCTGGCGAAATCAGTTGACCAATTTCACGATCTCTAACACGCTCTCTAAACTGTTGTTGATAGAACTTTTAACTTTCTGTAGGAAGTCAGTACACTGCACTATAGCAACCCGATCTGATTGCGGAGCAGAATTCGGCTCAAAGCTTTGTAGCCCTTGGATAGCTTACTCACAATTCAGGTCGGGTTGCTAGATAAGTTAGCAAAACTGTCCGATCGGCGTTGTATTGACGACTGTTGATCCCTGTAGTTGGATTTAGATGATGCATCTTGACTCGATCGTTCTAGTCCTGATCCAAGTCGTTCTTGTGATCGCCCTCTCTCGGCTCATTGGGTTAGCCTTTCGCCGTATTAAGCAACCTTTGGTGATTGGCGAAATTGTGGCTGGTATTATGCTAGGGCCATCGTTGTTTGGCCTAATTGCACCGACGATCGCGGCTAATTTATTCCCCCCGGAAACGATTCCTTTTTTAGGTATTCTTTCTCAAATTGGGTTGATTTTTTTCATGTTCCTGATTGGGCTGGAACTGGATCCCAAATATCTCAAAGGTAGATTGAATACTGCTGTGTTGGTGTCCCATGTTAGTATTTTGGTTCCATTTTCTTTGGGGACTTTGTTGTCGCTGTTTATCTACCCCTTAGTGGCCAATGAAGGGGTTTCATTTACTGCGTTTGCCCTATTTTTAGGCGCAGCAATGTCGATTACAGCCTTTCCCGTGCTTGCGCGGATTATTACTGAAAATAATTTACAAAATAGTCGTATTGGCGCACTGGCACTGACCTGCGCGGCAGTGGACGATATGACTGCTTGGTGCTTGTTACTGGTTGCGATCGCAGTGACCCGTACAAATAGTATGGTAGGTGCCATTCCGAATATTCTAGAAGCTGCGCTGTATATTGGATTAATGATTGGGGTCGGTCGGCCTTTATTGCGACAATTTACGGTTTTGTATAACCGAACAGGAAAACTCACCCAATCAATGTTGGCAGTCATTTATATTTGTGTCGTTGTTTCTGCACTGATTACGGAAAGTATTGGGATTCATTTGATTTTTGGGGCCTTTTTGTTAGGTGCAGTCATGCCTAAACATGAAGGATTAGTGCGGGAGCTTGCCCAAAAAACGGAGGACTTTGTTCTAACATTTTTACTGCCGATTTTCTTTGCCTACAGTGGCCTACGTACACAAATTGGGTTGCTGAATAGTCCACCACTGTGGGGGTTATGTGCATTAGTGGTGTTGGTGGCGATCGTGGGGAAATATGCGGGAACCTTTGCGGCGGCTAAGGTTTCTGGGTTGTCGAATCGTGATGCTTCGGCCCTGGGTTGGTTGATGAATACGCGGGGATTAACGGAGTTAATTGTTTTAAATATTGGCTTGAGTTTAGGGGTTATTACTCCATTGCTATTCACAATGCTAGTCATTATGGCGCTGACAACGACCTTTATGACTTCGCCTTTGCTGGAGTGGACCTATCCAAAAAAGATGATGCAAACGGAGGTGCTTGCGCCTGTAACAGAGCCTATGCAAGAGCCGCAATACAAAATCTTGGTTCCCGTTGCGAATCCCAAAAGTCAGCAAGGTTTGATTCAACTTGCCCTAGAAATTGCTCGTTCCCAGCAGCAAACTACATCCGTTTATCCACTCAGTTTGATTCAGCTAGAACAGGACTATGTGTTTGAGAGTTTGCCCCAAGAAGCCGATCGATTAATTCGTGCCCAGCAGGACAAGCTCCGTGCCATTGTAGGGCAACTGGAATTGGAGAGTTTATCTGCGGCGGTTCCTTTCCCGGTGCAAGTGTCGAATATTGTGCAAGTGTCCAATAATGTAGCTCAAACAACGGCAGATATTGCGGTACGAGAACAGATGAATTTGATTTTGCTGGGTTGGCATCGGCCTGCCTTCAGCAGCAATCGTCTAGGAGGGCGCGTGGGACAAATCTTGAATACAGCGCCAGTCGATGTGGCTGTATTTATCGATCGGCATCCGAAACAATTACTGCGGCTCCTAGTTCCCTATAGTCCTAATGTTCATACAGAGTTAGGCATTGAATTAGCGTTACGGTTATTGTTCAGCCATCCCGATCGTCATTTGACATTACTTCGTGTGTTTCAGGATGGACGACCCACTGAATTTAGCTATGAGTTTAACCAACTGCTTGAAAAGTTACCTACAACTGTTTGCGATCGAATTTCTACCCCTGTTATGCAGACCACTTCACTCATCGATGCGGTCATTGATGCCTCCCAAACGGTGGATTTAACGATCGCGGGAGCTAGTCGTGAATGGGGCTTAGAACAACAGACCCTAGGCCGCTACACCGATGAATTAGCCGTTCGTTGTCGATCTTCGTTGTTGATTACTCGCCGTTTTAGTCAGGTTACGTCGCATCATTTGGATCATGTTTTATAAGAGCTTGTTAACAGCAATTGGAGTTGAAAGATGGGCTTCTTTAATGCCAAATCTTTAGTGTTTTATCTAGGGACCATTGGGTTAGTTATAGGCTTATTTACGGTCTGCAGTAATTATGGTGAAGCCAGCCTGAAACCGGAAAGAAAAATTGCTGGAAAATACACGATCGTCAATAGTTCAGCCGCTGCTCTCCAGGGACAAATTCTAGAACTAGATCAATCCGGAGTTTACCTAAATGGGGCCCTCTACTCTGCCACAAAACCGAAGAATTCCAACAATCTAGCAGCCACGCCCCACTCACTGAGTGGGGTTAAGCAAGGTACGACTTGGGTGCTTGTAGGGACAATCTCTGCTGTGATTTGTGGTTCGTCAGTTGATCAAGTCACAGCGCCTACTCAATTAGCACAGAGTACGACGACTTTAACCTTTACCGTTGAATCCAGCCAACCCTTGATGCTGCAAGGTCAACTAACCTGCCCGAATGCCCAAAGTTCCCCAACAGGCATTTCCTTTACGGCTCAAAAAATTGTGGACTCCTCTACTGATACTGGTTTTGAAAAAGCCCATTAATCCTCAGGGTGTCCCCCGTTCTTGTTATGGTGGAATCTGTGATGTTGTGAAGGGATACGATCGGGTGTTGCAGCGAAAACTCAAAATTGTAGCCGTTGGTAAAGTCAAATATAGTTGGATTCAGGCAGGGATTCAGGAATATCTCAAACGCCTACCAGGTCTAAATATCACTGAAATTAAAGACTCAAATCAACGTACAACCTTCGCTGAAATTCAGCCCCATTTGAAAGCTCAAGACCAATTAATTGTCTTGACTGAACGGGGCAAGTTGCTGGATTCGATCGCCTTTTCCCAGTTTATCCAACAGCAAGCCCTCGATAAATCGTTGGTGTTTGTGATTGGCTCTTCCGACGGCATTACCCCTGAGTTAGAAAAGGCTGCCGATTATACCCTCGCCCTTTCTCCCATGACCTTTACCCATGACATGGCACGGTTATTACTAATCGAGCAAGTTTATCGCGCCATCTCGATCGCAACAAATGGCAATTATCACAAGTGAAGTGGGTCAATCCTGAAATGGAGCAAGCCTCAAAAACGCGCAGCTCATGGTGATCGACCCTATCCCGCCCACTCCACTGCACGACCCAGTAACTGCATTTTTGGGAAATCAATACTCAAAAAAATAGGGCGAGTTATACAACTCACCCTTAACTGATACCTAGATTCACTTACTGAGCGGATTGGAGGGACTCATCTCCGTAGCGATCGAACAGACAGTCTACTAAGATTCCCTGCAATTCACTTCTACTTGGATTCCGTGAAATCTGCATCGATCACGTCATCCCCACTGGGTGCAGAACCGCTACCACCAGGAGCCTCACCACCCGCAGCCTCAGCGTCACCGCCAGCTTGCTGATAGATGTTAGAGCTTACTTGATACAGCGCTTGCTCCAGTTCGTTCTTCTTCGATTGAATAGTGTCGAAGTTTTCCGCTTGGATGGCATCCCGCAGTTCCTTGACCAAGCCTTCGATTTTGGACTTGTCCGCCGCAGGTACCTTATCGCCCAGATCGCTCATTTGCTTCTCAGCTTGGTAGGCCAGCGAATCTGCTTGGTTCTTCAGATCGATGCGATCGCGCTTCTCTTTGTCCGCCGAAGCGTTTTGTTCGGCATCGCGCACCATCTTCTCAACTTCGGTCTTATCCAGGGTGGATGCACCAGTGATGCTGATGGTTTGTTCCTTACCAGTGCCCTTGTCCTTCGCAGTCACGCTGAGAATGCCGTTAGCGTCGATGTCAAAGGTGACTTCGATCTGAGGCACGCCACGGGGAGCCGGAGGAATGCCATCCAATCGGAAGGTTCCCAAGCTCTTGTTATCGTTGGCCATTTCCCGTTCCCCTTGCAGGACGTGGATTTCCACGTTGGATTGGCCATCCACAGCGGTGGAAAAGACTTCCGACTTCTTAGTCGGAATAGTCGTGTTGCGTTGAATGATCTTGGTCATCACGCCGCCTAGGGTTTCCACACCCAAGGACAGTGGGGTCACATCCAGCAGCAGCAGTCCTTCAGTACCCGCTTCACCGGACAGCACGCCCCCTTGAATAGCCGCACCCATGGCGACCACTTCATCGGGGTTCACACTTTCGTTGGGTTCTTTGCCCAAAACTGTCTTCACCAGTTGCTTCACCGCAGGGATCCGAATGGAACCACCTACGAGGACAACTTCATCAATCCGATCCTTGCTCAACTTGGCGTCAGCAAGGGCTTTTTCCACAGGAATGCGGCAGCGATCGATCAGATCAGCACACAGTTCCTCAAACTTGCCACGGGTCAGGGTCAATTCCAGGTGCTTGGGCCCGTCCTGGGTCGCGGTAATGAAGGGCAGGTTGATGTCCGCTTGGGTGACGCTGGACAGTTCAATCTTGGCCTTTTCTGCGGCTTCCGTCAGCCGTTGCAGGGCTTGTTTGTCCTTACGCAGGTCAATGCCTTCAGCCTTTTGGAACTCAGCGGCCATGTAGTCCACGATCTTCTTGTCGAAGTCGTCACCACCGAGGTGGGAGTCACCGGAGGTTGCCATAACCTCAAAGACACCGTCGCCAATTTCCAGGATGGAAACGTCAAAGGTACCCCCCCCCAAGTCAAAGACCAGGATGATTTCGTTGGCTTTCTTATCTAAGCCATAGGCTAGGGACGCTGCTGTTGGTTCGTTGATGATCCGCAGCACGTCCAGACCCGCAATTCTACCGGCGTCCTTGGTGGCTTGACGCTGGGAGTCGTTGAAGTAAGCCGGAACGGTAATTACCGCTTGGGTCACTTCTTGGCCCAGATACTTGCTGGCATCTTCCTTGAGCTTGCGCAGGACTTGGGCGGAAATTTCTTCCGGGGCAAATTGCTTGCCTTGGGAAGGGCAGTCCAAACGGACGTTTCCACCATTGTTCAGCACTTTATAGGGAACTTCGGTGGTTTCGTGGGTCACTTCATCGTAGCGACGACCAATGAAACGCTTGACCGAATAAAACGTATTTTCAGGATTCATCACGGCTTGGCGCTTGGCAATTTGGCCCACCAAGCGATCGCCATTCTTAGCAAAACCCACTACCGAGGGGGTGGTGCGAAAACCCTCTGCGTTCGCAATTACGGTGGGCTTGCCACCTTCCATCACAGCGACGCAAGAGTTTGTAGTACCTAAGTCAATTCCAACTACTTTTCCCATAGGGCTAAGTTCGACTCCAATTGAAAACTGTCCGTTACGTTGATTAGGGGGTTAAGAAACCTATCTGGGGTGCGTCGCGTGGGAAGATTCGCACCAGGGCTGCCCTGCACTGTCGAAATAAACTCGAAGTACTCCGGGCAATGTATCCCCTCACCCTAATATGGTGGGCGGCTTGGGGGATTTGATGAAGGGGTATTTACCGAACCTGACCGAGGGCGGTTCCGCAGAGACCGCCGGGACGGCTCACAGAATGATTGACCAGTCCCGGCAAGTTGGTGTTAGCCTTCCGTGCTTTCGGCCACGGGCGCTTCTGCGGGGGTGGTTCCGATCGCGACCTTCACGACCTTATGGCGATCGTCGGTCAATCTGGGTAGCGTTAATGTCAAAATACCGTTGGTAAAGTCCGCTTTGGCTTGTTCATTGTCCACTTCCACGGGTAAGGGAATCACGCGGTGGAAACTACCATAGCGAAATTCCGATCGATAAACTTGCTGGCCTTCGGACTTTTCTTCGGCTTGATATTCACCCTTGATTGACACAGCTTCGCGTGTGACTTGAATATCCAGATCCTTACCTGCAATTCCTGGAATTTCTGCCTTCAGAATGACTTCGGTATCTGTGGCTTTCAGTTCGATCGCTGGAACCCGTACGGCCCGATTCACAGTGGTCATCAGACCTTCGCGGCTGAGGGGTGCCATTTCGTCAAAGAGTTGATCCAGTTGACGACGAACGGTTTCCAGTTCTTGCCAGGGTTGCCAACGCATCAAAGACATGGTGTTACCTCCAGAAGGATTTTGAATAGACCGTTGAATATAGCGAGGAGAAACCAACCGATACATCACGTACACCTTAAAAAGAGAGTAGATTAAGTAGGCGCTGCGGCCATTTTCTTGAGTTCAATCTGTTGTATCAACTCCGTCGCACCGAGAACCATGACACAACTACAAATCTTGGTAGAACTTAAGTTGTTAGGTGCTTCGTTGTTGATGTAACTAATCTAAACGACATCGCTGAAAGAAGTATTGAGGACAACCGTAATGAATATGGTGGAAGTTGCCGAATCGTGTCACGATCGTAAATTCTATAGGAGTCGTAACAACCGAAATTACAAGGGGGGCAACCGAACGATTGGATACCTCTAGCCGGGGGATTGACCTGGATCGCTGTGAAGTTTAAGACGATCGCACCTTTGGAATCATTGTCTGAAAGCGCAAACCTAATCCCAGGGGGATTTCAACGGGCTATCCCTGCAAAATTTGCTCTATACAGGATTTCTGGAATATTTAGCGCCGGATGGGCAAAATATTTGTAACGGGAGAGAATTCGTGTAGGTCGATCGAGTCTGCGATTAGCTAGGAGGAGTAGGGATAGTTGGTATAGAACCCATTGGGAATTTTTACTGTCATCCTTTCTGGGAGATCTGTTCAAGGCGAATTCTTGAACTATGCTACAAGCTTTGTGGAAGCAAGATTCTCGCTATAGATTGCAACTGGCCTCTACAGGGCTGGGCAAGGCTTCCACCTGTCCAACATTCAGGGCCTCCATCCGCGAATTTATTCTATCGTTTGCGCCGAATTTCTCTGCTCGCTGTAGACTGGTAGCAAAATTGCAAATCATTGATTGTAGGCTTGTCGCGATCGAGGAGATTCCAAACATGATGGTTGATGTGGTGCAAACCTTAACTCATTACAGTGCTGATCTGGCGACCCTAGATTTTTCGCATTTCAACCCCTCTCACTTCACCATCTCCCACCTAGGGGACGCTATCCAATCCCTCCACCTGCATTTACCCGCCCTGCCTGATGACTGGACGGGGGTGGCGCAGCAGTTTAAAGAGCCTGACTTTGCAGGTGATGTAAGCAAAGCTTGGAACCGCTTTGTCAAAACGGGACAAGTTTGGGCTTTTTTAATTGGGATTATTTTTGGTTACTTGATTAAAACCTTTACCAGTTTTGGTTGATCTCTAATTGCCCGGTGGTTTAATGTCTAGTGGTTTAATGTCTAGTGATTTAATGCCCAACGGTACTGCTTGTCCAATCCCTGCTGATCCAATTCCTGCTGCCTAGTAAGCTGTGTAGGCGTCTGTGATGGGAGAGTAACTTGAGAATTGTCAAAAATGGCGAAAACGTTCCCATTGCCAAGGCCCAATTTACTCTCTTCTCTCGCTTTAGCATCTTGCCCCTTGCCCCCTCTTTTCGGGATAATCAACGGCTGTTGTTAGCGCAGCCTTCCCACCGTGCAGTCAAATTCTCCTGACCAACCTTCTTCTTCGAATTCGTCCTCGCAAACTTGGAGCCAGCGATTTGAGGGGACGCTTCATCCCGCGATCGCGAAATTTAATGCCAGCATCGGTTTTGATATTGAGCTGATTGAATACGATCTGACTGGTTCCCAAGCCCATGCCAAAATGCTGGCGAAACAAGGCATTATTTCTTCTGAAGAAGCTGAGCAACTGGTGCAAGGGCTAGAGCAAATCCGCCAGGAATACCGCTCGGGACAGTTCCAACCGGGGATCGAAGATGAAGACGTGCACTTCGCGGTGGAACGGCGACTGACGGCCCTAGTGGGTGATGTCGGAAAAAAGCTCCACACTGCTCGATCGCGCAATGACCAAGTGGGAACGGACACCCGTCTCTATCTGCGGGATCAAATCCAGCAAATTCAGCAACAGCTCCAGACCTACCAACGGGCTTTACTGTCCCATGCCCAACAGCATGTTGAAACCCTGATCCCCGGTTATACCCATTTGCAACGGGCGCAGCCCATTAGTCTGGCGCACCACTTGCTGGCCTATGTTGAGATGGCCGAGCGCGATCGCCAGCGGTTAGAGGACGTGCTCAAGCGGGTTAGCCTCTGTCCCCTGGGGGCAGGTGCCCTAGCAGGAACCACCTTTCCCATCGATCGCCATTACAGCGCAGAACTGCTGGGCTTTGCGGGCGTCTATAGCAACAGCTTGGATGCCGTCAGCGATCGGGATTTTGTCGTGGAATTTCTCGCCGCTGCCAGCTTGATCATGGCGCACCTCAGCCGACTGTCCGAGGAAGTTATTTTCTGGGCCTCCCAGGAATTTGGCTTCATTAGCCTGACCGATTCCTGCGCCACGGGATCCAGTATCATGCCTCAGAAGAAAAATCCTGATGTGCCTGAACTGGTGCGGGGCAAAACGGGGCGCGTCTTTGGTCACTTGCAAGCCATGCTGGTGGTGATCAAGGGCTTACCCCTGGCCTACAACAAGGATTTTCAGGAAGATAAAGAGGGTTTGTTCGATGCGGTAAAAACGGTGCAGGCTTGTCTGGAAGCGATGACCATTTTGTTTGAGGAAGGGTTAGTGTTTAAACCCCAGCGTTTAGCCGCCGCCGTGGCAGAAGACTTTTCCAATGCAACGGACGTGGCCGATTATCTGGCCACCAAAGGGGTTCCTTTCCGGGAAGCCTATAATTTGGTTGGAAAAGTAGTGCGGACTTGTCTTGCAGCTAATAAGTTGCTCAAAGACTTAACCCTGGCGGAATGGCAGGAACTCCATCCCGCCTTTGAACAGGACATCTATGACGCGATCGCCCCTCAACAGGTCGTTGCAGCTCGTAATAGCTTTGGTGGAACCGGATTTGAACAGGTGCGCCAAGCGATTTCTACAGTGCAACAACGGCTCAACCCCTAGTTCTATAAAACCCTAGTTCTAACGGTAGGGCTGTCGAATTTTTTCCTGTTGAGGGCAATCTAGTAGTAGCTATCGACTAGAAAGTCAAGCCTTACAAGTTCTTTCACTGACGTGGGACTGCCCCTATGTTTAAAGTTGTTGTCGCACACAGTAATGATCCAGATTCTCCCAGCGCCATTCAGGAAGTGATTGACCAGTGTCTTGGGGATTTAGACGGGGTTCAGCCCCAGGCAGGACTTTTGCTGGCGGCCCTTGACTTTGACCATGCCCTCCTCCTCGCTCGTTTGCAGGAAACCTTTCCCGATTTGCAACTAATTGGGGGGACAACCGATGGCGAAATGTCTTCTGTGCTGGGATTTGAGGAGGATTCCATCACCCTCATGCTGTTTTGTTCCGATACAGTGAACATTCGAGCGGGGGTCGGGGTAAATGTGTCCCAGAATGTACAGGCCGCGTCCCGTGCTGCGGTGGAGCAAGCATGCGCGGGGAATCCGGGAGATCCAAAACTGTGTATTACCATTCCCGATGGTATGACGGTGAGTGGTGTGGCAGCGATTTCGGGGCTCAAGCAAGCCCTAGGCCCAGAGGTGGCGATCGTAGGGGGAACGGCTGGCGATCAGTGGAATTTTAGTCAGACCTATCAGTTCTTTGGTGATCAGGTACTCAGTGATGCGATCGTGGTATTGCTGTTCTCCGGCGATCTCAAGTTTTCCCATGGGGTGGCTAGTGGTTGGTACCCGATGAGCCGCAAGGCGGTGGTGACGAAGGCGGAGGGGGCATTGGTCTATGAAATTGATCATCGGCCTGCCGTTGAGTTTTATGACCATTATTTAAACGGCTTAACCGTATCTGGGGAATACCCGCTGGCGGTGTTTGACCAAGTGAGTGATGAGTTTTATCTGCGGGCTTCCAATGCCTGGGATCGGGAGCAAGGCACGATTTTGTTTATGGGGGATGTGCCTGAGGGAGCCACGGTACAAATTACCCACACCACCTGTGACGACATTATTGCTGCCACAAAAACCTCGATCGAAAAAGCCCGAAGTTACTATCCCGGTGAGCAACCTGCGGCTATTTTTCTCTTTTCCTGTGCAGCAAGACGACGGTTATTGGGAACACGAACCTGCGAAGAATATGAGTTAGGGCAACAATCGATCGGCTCGGCAACACCCACGATCGGCTTTTATACTTACGGTGAAATCAGTCCCCTCGCACCGGGGGGAGAGGCGTTCTATCACCAAGAAACCTTAGTAACATTGCTACTGGGTGTGGAGTAATTAGTAGTGACTGATTGTGAGGCAACTCAACGAATTCAAGAATTGGAGAAAGCAAACCGCATTCTTCAAAAAAAACTCGATCGGGCTCAGCAAAGCCGCTTGCAGGTGGAGGAAAGTCGGCGTCGGGCTGAAGCTGTTCTAAGTACGACGATCAAGGAACTGCGAGAATCCCAAAATATGTTGGAAGAACGCAGCCAAGCCCTTGAACAGGCCATCCATGATCTGCAAGGCATGCAAACTCGAATGCTGATGACTGAAAAGATGTCAGCATTAGGGGTGTTGGTGGCTGGCGTTGCCCATGAAATTAATAATCCAGTGGGGTTTATCTACGGCAATCTGGACTATGCCAACCAATATGCGCAGGATTTGTTGCATCTAGTGGATCTCTATCAAAAGAACGATCCTGATCCGAAACCTGAAATCCAAGATTTTATTGAATCGATCGATCTGGAATTCATGAAGTCTGATATGCCCAATGTGATGAATTCCATGAAAATGGGGGCAGAGCGGATTAAAGAAATTGTCCTGTCGCTGCGGACGTTTTCGCGGATGGATGAATCGGAAGTGAAGGCGGTTGATCTCCATGATGGCTTAGACAGCACGCTGACGATTTTGGAACATCGTCTGAAGCCTCAGCCCCATCGTCCCAGAATTCAGGTGATTCGGCAGTATGGCGACATCCCAGAAATCGAATGCTATGCAGGGCAGCTCAATCAGGTGTTTATGAACATCATGAGCAATGCGATCGATGCGCTGGAAGAGTATTTTGTGGAGATCAAAAACGGGCCAACCCATTGCCCCTCTCCCCCCCTTGTCTTGACGATTAAGACAAAATTGCTGGATGAAGATCAGCAGGTACAAATTTGTTTTCAAGATAATGGCCCTGGTATTGCGCCGGAAGTGATTCAGCAGTTGTTTGATCCCTTTTTCACCACGAAGCCAGTGGGGAAAGGAACGGGACTGGGATTATCGATCAGTTATCAGATTGTGACTGAAAAACATAATGGTCGATTGGAATGTATTTCTGAGCTAGGTCAGGGAACCGAATTTATAATTTCTATTCCCTCACGGCAATCTTTGATCCAAGAACCTGCTTTCAGTACACAGACTGCTGAGAGTACGGAGACTGCTGAACTGATTAGCTCAGCAGTGGCTGGTAAAGTTGAACTTGAGCAGATATCCCTTTAATTCAGAATCTTGCGCTGACTGTCCCTGTGGCCATACTGGCCTAGTCGGGTAATTGGGCCAATCGTTCTGTTAATAATTGATAAAATCCGTCACTGTCGATCGTCGCTACTACATTCACATTAGCTGCTTTGCCCGAAACGCCATACCAATCAACGATCGTTCTGCCTAAGCTCTCTTCACTCTTGGTTTCAATTTCGACAAAACAGGGCCGAGCAGTAAACAAATCAGGACGCAGCAGGTAGGCAATGACACAGGGGTCGTGCAGGGGGGCTCCGGCAAAGCCGTATTGTCCTATGTCGTGGCTGCTGTACTGGGTCAATAAGGTAGCTACGGTGGAGCCGATCGGATCGCCCAGGGCGCGAATTTTACTGACCCGTTCGGGATTGGCAATCGCTTGGTGGGTGACATCCAGGCTGATGAGGGTCAGGTTCAATCCTGCGGTCAAGACTACGGCGGCGGCGTGGGGATCGGTGTAGATGTTAAATTCCGCTGACGGGGTGACGTTGCCGTGGGTAATGGCTCCCCCCATCATCACTACTTCCCGAATCTGTGAGGTAATCTTGGGTTCCTGAATCAGCGCGATCGCTAAATTGGTCAAAGGCCCCAGGGTGGCGATCTTCAGGGGTTCCGGGGCGGCTAGCAGGGTCTTGATCAGAAAATCTACCCCGTGCTGTGCTTGCAAGGGTAACTGCGGTTCTGGCAGCGTAATTTGCCCTAGGCCCGTGGCTCCGTGGACATATTCCGCCGTTTCCAGGGTCGATCGCAACAGCGCCCGAGGACAGCCCGCAAAAATGGGAATGTGACTTACGTTTGCTAATTCGCAAATTTTCCGCGCGTTGGTTTGGGTGTGGTGTAGGGGAACATTGCCAGCGACGGTGGTAATTCCCAGGATTTGCAATTCCGGCGAGGCGAATGCTAGCAGAAGTGCGATCGCGTCATCGACGCCTGGATCACAATCAATGATCAACGGTTGTGGCACCATAGAGAATTAAGCCCTACCCTTTGCATACGTGACTTTCCATCGTCTATTTTGAACTGTCTATTTTGAACTGGCACCCAACCCATGACCGTTGACGCGATCGAAATTCTTTCTGCCCAAGAAGTGCGGCGAACCCTGACTCGTCTGGCTTCACAGATTGTTGAGAAATCCGGTGATTTGTCCAATTTAGTGCTTTTGGGAATTTGGACCCGGGGTGTCCCCCTAGCGAAGGATTTGGCCGAGCAAATTGCGGTTTTGGAGCAGGTGGAGGTGCCGTTGGGATCATTGGATATTACGTTCTATCGGGATGATCTCGATCGTATTGGTGTGCGGACGCCGGAAAAAACGGAAATTCCCTTTGACCTAACGGGCAAAACCGTGGTGCTGGTGGATGATGTGATTTTCAAAGGGCGGACGATTCGTGCGGCGTTGGATGCCATTAACGACTATGGCCGTCCCAGTATTATTCGGCTGGCGGTGATGATCGATCGGGGCCATCGGGAAGTGCCGATTCAACCAGATTTTGTTGGCAAAGTTTTACCCACTTCAAAAGAAGAAGTTGTCAAGGTCTATCTTCAAGAGATTGATGGACGCGAAGGCGTTGAGTTACTGAAAGTTTAAATGCAAGAAGTGGATCTAGCGCTGGCATAGATGAACTCTTGTTTGTCTTTTCGTGATATTTCGTGACTACTAGGATAATTATTAGAAATTTGCTTCCACTTTTATTATCGCTAGCATTCACGAGTAGATTATTAAATATGTTGTTTTAGCCCATGAAAATTCATGTCTTCCCAAGAAACGCAAAATCGTAAAGCCGATCACCTTCGTGTATGTCTTGAAGAGGATGTGCAATGCCGGGAAACCACTAGCGGGTTAGAAAACTATCGCTTTACCCATGCTTGCCTGCCGGAATTGAACTATGACGAGATCGACCTGTCTACTCAATTTCTAGGTAAGCAGTTGAATGCGCCCATTCTGATTTCCTCCATGACGGGTGGAACGGAACTGGCGAAACTCATTAACTATCGCTTGGCGACGATCGCCCAGGAATATCGCTTGGCTATGGGGGTCGGTTCCCAACGGGTGGCGATCGAAAAACCGGAGGTAGCCGATAGTTTTCAAATCCGCAAACTGGCACCGGATGCGCTCCTGCTGGCCAATATCGGAGCCGTGCAACTAAATTATCACTATGGTTTAGAGCAATGCCGCAAGGCGATCGACCTGTTGGAAGCGGATGCCTTAATTCTGCACCTGAATCCCCTGCAAGAGGCGGTGCAAACGCGGGGCGATCGTAATTTTGCGGGACTGTTGGAAAAAATTGCGCTGCTGTGTGACCAATTACCCGTTCCTGTAATTGCGAAGGAAGTGGGCAATGGCATTTCTGCGACCATGGCAAAACAACTGATCCAAGCAGGGGTTGGCGCGATCGATGTGGCCGGGGCTGGGGGAACCTCCTGGGCCAAGGTGGAAGCGGGACGGGCTGAGGATGCAAAACAACGGCGCTTGGGAGCCACCTTTGCGGATTGGGGACTACCGACGGCGGATTGTGTGGTGCAGGTGCGCGGGGTGGACGCAGAGATTCCCTTGATTGCCTCTGGCGGATTACGCACCGGATTAGATGTCGCGAAAACGATCGCCCTTGGGGCTGATCTGGGCGGCTTGGCCTTGCCCTTTTTACAAGCGGCCAATGATTCAGAAGCGGCTCTCCATGAATTAGTTGATATTTTATTTGCAGAAATTGCAACCACGCTATTCTGTACCGGAAGTGCTAGCCTGCAAGACCTACGGCGATCGAACCTACTGTGCCGGATTGCTTATACCAAATCAACTGGTGATTGCAACACATAACGATCCCCCTAAATCCCCCTTAAAAAGGGGGACTTTGAAAGAATTTGACTGAATTCCCCCCTTTTTAAGGGGGGTAGGGGGGATCGGATCTGTAGCATTAATGAATCAATTTGGTATTAAATCTGCCTTTTTTCCTTTCAGAGTCTGTCGCCCTAGAATCTGGCTCTGGAACCAGACTGCTAGAAAAATGGTGGGTCGATCGGGATTAGCTTGATTACGATCGACTTCTTGTCAATTGCCCCTCGCAGATTTCTTTGGAAGATTCACCATTGAAGATTTGCTGCTGAATGTACAAAGAATGCTGTTGGGGGGTGATAATGATCGGGGTAATTTTGCAAAAAGCTCAGGCTCCGCGATCGCAATCCATTAGCTTGTTAGCTTGCCTGCAAACTCTAAGGGAATTCCAAAAGATTCTGTAATTTATGGCGATCAGTGGATCCGTAATGGTAAGATCGGATTCATCATAATTCCGATAGACTTACCGGGGATGTCCCCCTTGCATCACAGCCATGGTCATGACACCTGATACACCAGCCCTTGAGAAAAAACCTTCTAAGGTAGAAGGCATCAAGGAAAGAAGTAACTTCCTGCGGGAGCCCCTCGCCAGCGAGTTACAGAATGATCTCAATTATTTTTCTGAGGATGCGATTCAACTCCTCAAATTCCATGGTTCCTATCAGCAAGATAACCGCGAGAACCGCGTTAAAGGTCAGGAAAAAGACTATCAAATGATGCTGCGGACGCGCAGTCCCGGAGGCTTCATCCCACCGCAGTTATATCTCACCCTCGATCGCCTCTCTGACGAGTACGGCAACCATACCCTGCGAGCCACCACCCGACAAGGATTCCAACTCCACGGGGTGCTGAAAAAGAATTTAAAGGCTACGATCGCGTCGATCGCCCACAGTATGGGATCTACCCTGGCGGCCTGCGGAGATGTTAACCGTAATGTGATGGCTCCGCCTGCACCCTTCCGCAACCGTCCTGAATACGAATTAGCGCGGGAATATGCCAATCGGATTGCGGACTTGCTGACGCCCCAAACCGGAGCCTATTACGAAATTTGGCTGGATGGGGAAAAAGTGGTCTCCGGCGAAGAGCATCCTGACGTGATTGCTGCGCGGCAGACTCACCAGAATGGATCGACCTTCCCCGATTCCGTGGAGCCGATCTATGGCACCCACTACATGCCCCGGAAATTCAAGATTTGCGTGACGGTGCCGGGGGATAATTCCGTTGATTTGTTCTCCCAAGACCTGTCGCTGGTGGTGATTTGCAATAACGCTGGTCAGCTACAGGGCTTTAATATCTACGCAGGCGGCGGTTTGGGTCGTACCCACGGCAAGGAAGAAACCTTTGCCCGGATTGCTGATCCGATCGGTTATGTAGAAGCGGCAGATGTGTACGAAGCGATCAAGGCGATCGTGGCAACTCAACGGGATTATGGCGATCGTACCGATCGTCGCCATGCTCGGTTGAAATACCTGATCCATGAATGGGGCGTTGATACCTTTAAAGCCAAGGTGGAAGAGTATTTCGGGAAAGCCTTGCAGCCGTTGGCCAAACTTCCCGCTTGGCAGTATGAAGATTTCCTGGGTTGGCATGAACAGGGAGATGGTAAGTGGTTTGTTGGGATTTCGATCGAAAACGGTCGGGTCAAAGATGAGGGGGAATTGCGCCTCAAGTCTGCGCTGAAAACCTTGGTTTCCACCTATCAGCTACCGATGCTGCTAACTCCTAGCCAAAACGCCATCCTGTACGATATTCGTCCGGAAGATAGGGCGGAGATCGGGCAAATCTTGGCGGATCACGGTATCAAACGGGAAGACGAAATCGATACGCTGGTGCGCTATTCCATGGCCTGCCCTGCGCTGCCGCTGTGTGGTTTGGCCAATACTGAAGCCGAGCGAATTTTGCCGGACATTCTGACGCGCATTCGGGCAGTACTCACCAAAGTTGGGCTGCCAGAAGAGTATTTCATCACCCGCATTACGGGTTGCCCCAACGGCTGTGCCCGTCCCTACTTGGCGGAACTGGGCTTGGTGGGCAACGGGCCAAACCAGTATCAACTGTGGCTAGGGGCTGCGCCAAACCAAACCCGTTTGTCCCAGGTATATGTCGAGAAAATGCATCTCGATGACTTGGAAAAGACGCTGGAACCAGCCTTTGCTTTGTTCAAAAAGCGTCGGAAAAAGACAGAAAGTTTTGGGGATTTCTGCGATCGGGTTGGCTTTGATGCCATTCGCCAATTTGCAGTAACCTATGCAGCGCGGCGGGAAGGTAAAGCATTGGATCACCGGAAACGGGTAACGGTGCGGGATGAGGTCTATCTGCGGTTGCAGGATGCAGCGGCAGCCAAGGGCGTTTCCATGACGGAACTCGCTACGGAAATCATTGATCAATACCTCAGCCAACATCCCATTGCTGAAGTGGCTGCCGTCGAGGCGGATTATTCTGAGTCTGTGACGGATTCAGATGATATTCAGGCTGTGAATGCTCAGGCTGATGATGATTTAGCAAATGCAGAGTTGGTAGAGACTACAACGGTTTCTGAGCCCGCGATCGCAGCTTCGATCGAATCCGCTGAAGAATCTGAGGTTGAACCCGCGACCGAACCCGCGATCGAACTCGCGATCGAACCAGTTGCTGAACAAGCTACAGAAGCTTTGGAGACTGCATCTGTGGAGTCTGTAACAGAAGCCGCAGAAACGGTAGAAGCTACAGAAACGCCTGTGGAGACGACGACTGTATCATCCTTCAGTTCTGCGTCGTTCCCTTCATCGGGTTCTAGCTGGGAAGGGCGCGGGTTTTAAGCTTAAGCTCAATCAATTTGTGATTGCAATTCCTAAATTCCCCTAACTCCTACGGAGAGGCTGCGCCAACAAAAGGGGGACTTTCAAGAAGTTCAATTGAATCAAGAGGCAAGGGCGGAATTCATCTGCCCTTTTTTTATTTTTGCTTGTTGGTTCTGAGTTGCGTTCTGGTGGAAACCACAGTTCAGCAAATCTTTAGCTTTTTCTCACGTGCATCTAGCCAAAATCCTCGATGCTAAAACTATCCAATTCTGGAATCAGTCAATGGGCATTCAATTGGGCCGGGAAATTTGTGGTCGATCGGAGATTGCTAGTACCCGTGAGTGGTTTGTTACGAATGGCATTGGGGGCTATGCGGCAGGGACGATCGCGGGTTCGCTAACTCGGCGCTACCATGGAATCTTGATCGCAGCGCTCCAACCGCCCTTGGGCCGCACGCTTCTGGTGAGCAAGGTGGAGGAGCGGATTGGCTATGGCGATCGTCGCTATGAACTGTCTACAAATGTTTGGCGAGATGGGTCGATTCATCCCCAAGGCTATCAATACATTGAGCAATTTGCCTTAGAGGGTAGCATCCCCACTTGGCGCTATGCCTGTGCCGATGCATTGCTAGAAAAACAAATTTGGATGCAGCAAGGTGAGAATACAACTTACATTAGCTATCGCTTACTACGGGCAACGCAACCGTTGATGCTACAGGCAAATGTTTTAGTCAATTATCGGGATTACCATAGCGATACGCAAAATGCTTGGTCTATGGATGTTCGATCGATTAATTCAGAAATACCCATTCAGGGAGTGAAAATTCAGGCGTTCCCGGATGCTGCTCCCATTTATTTACTGAGCGATCGGGCAACGGCAACCCCAGCCCACAACTGGTATTACGGGTTTGATTTAGCGGTAGAACGGTATCGAGGCTTAAGCGATCGGGAACATCATCTCCATGCTGCTACTTTTCAAGTGACGTTGAAGCCTGGAGAATCTGTCGCTATTGTTGCGAGCACTGAGCTTCAGACCGCGATCGTGCCGGATTCCGCCAGACAAAATCGCCATCACCACGAAGTAACGTTACTGACCACAGCCCGCTCAAAGGTTCCGAACCAGTCCATACCCGATTGGATAGAGCAGTTAATTTTGGCTGCTGATCAGTTTATCGTCGATCGTGCAACACCAGATTTCCCAACGGGAAAAACAATTATTGCAGGCTATCCCTGGTTCAGCGATTGGGGCCGGGATACGATGATTAGTTTGCCGGGATTAACGCTCTGTACAGGCCGTCCAGATATTGCGCAATCGATTCTACTGACGTTTTCTAAGTATGTCGATCGGGGCATGATTCCCAATCGTTTTCCCGATGCAGGGGAAGTGCCTGAATACAACACCGTTGATGCGACCCTTTGGTATATCGAAGCGATTCGCGCTTACTATTATCAAACAGGTGACGAGGATTTACTTAAACAATTGTTCCCAGTAATGCAGGAGATCATTGATTGGCATTGCCAGGGAACGCGCTATCAGATTCATGTTGATCCGGAGGATGGCTTGCTCTATGCGGGAGAACCGGGGGTGCAGCTAACCTGGATGGATGCAAAAGTGGGCGATTGGGTGGTCACACCGCGCATTGGTAAACCGATCGAAATTAATGCCCTCTGGTACAACGCCGTGCGATCGCTGGCAAAATTTGCGCGGCAACTCCAGCAACCCCACCAAGACTACGACGCCCTTGCTGATCGGATTCAAACCCATTTCGCCAAGTTCTGGAATGCGGAGTTAGGTTACTGCTATGACGTGTTGGATGGGCCGGAGGGGGCAGATCCAACGTTGCGACCGAATCAATTGTTCGCGATCGCCTTACCTGCCTTGGGTACAGCCGATTTTCCAGCCCTACTCAACCCTGACCAACAAAAAGCGGTGGTCGATCGCTGTGCGCAACATTTACTGACTTCCCATGGACTGCGATCGCTCAGTCCTGACCATCCGCATTACCAAGGCCATTATGGGGGGACGCAGTTGCAACGGGATGGAGCCTATCACCAGGGTACGGTTTGGGGTTGGTTGTTGGGCGTGTTCGCGATCGGGCATTTTCGGGTGTATGGGGATGCGGCAGCGGCGCTACAATTTCTGCAACCGATGGCCCACCATCTATTGGATCACGGAGTAGGTAGTCTCAGCGAAATTTTTGACGGGGATGCGCCAATGACGCCACGGGGTTGCTTTGCTCAGGCTTGGACAGTTGCAGAAGTTCTTCGGGCTTGGTTCGTGCTTTCTGAGTGAAGCATTAGCGATTGATTAGTGCGTAATTCTAGCAATCTAAGCATAATTCCCAGATTAGAGTTGTTGGGAAATAAAACCAGCTCTGGGACAGGGTTTGCCCTGACTGTTATCTAACTTATGCTGCATCTAAGTAGAAGTTCCACAAGCCTGCTGCGTTGAACATTAAGCGG